>CANQGG010000030.1 GCA_947601655.1 uncultured Akkermansia sp. | reverse complement strand
CTCCTTCCCCCATGCAGCACTGTATCCATGCAGATGTAGCCCGGCCGTGTTACGTGCCGTATCCTTTCCACAAACTCCACTCCATATTCCCTGCTCAAGCAACCTATGTTCCCCGTCCTTGCCGGCACTACTACCGGTCTCCACGGTTTGAGTGCTCGCTCTATCGTCTTGTAGCTTACTCCCCCTATGCGCTCTTTCTGCTTTTGTGACAGCACAAACCCTTCCTTGCTCTCCAGATCGGCTATCCAGCGTGCTATCCCTGCATGAAAATACTCCGCATTCATATAGTCGGATAGTACCCATAACTGCCGAATGATTTTCACATCCCCCTCTTTCAACTTCCTGGGCGCTCCTCTTCTCCCCTTTCGCTCCGGCTTGCCCTTCCCTAGCAGCATGATGACGTACTTGCGACTGTACCTGAATATCCTTGCTACTTTCGTGATAAAAGCACTTCGCTCCTTGCGAGTGCGTAGCATTCTGTACTTATTGCGTGCCTCAATAATGTTCGCAATACCTTCTTGTCCTTTGTCTGTGTTTACCATACAGACGTTATGGTACGCTATTTTTGTCCGGACGATAAATCTCTTGCCCTCTTTTCCCCCGTTCGGTACACTCATTTTTGTCCGATTGCGACCGGCAAACAGGCGCATTGCAAGCTTGACGCACACGTGCAAAACTGGCAGAATGGGGCGCGCCAAAAAACTACAGCGCATCGGTATGCCCTCTTTCCTAGCAAGTCTTACGCAATCCCCTCTCTTTTATTTTACGACGGGTCTGCTGCTCGTTGTTTTGTTTTTCTGGTACCTGGCAGCGGAGAATGACAAGATGAAACGAAACGCCGGACTCTGCTTCATCATCGGTCTGACGAGTTTTTCAATTCTTTCCCTGTTCGCCAATGGATTGCACTACGGTATTGATATCCGCGGCGGTGTAGAACTTACTCTTGAGGTGCAGCCGAAACTGGATGACCAGACCGGCGCCAAGACTCCGCCCTCTGAGGAGGACATGCAACAGGCCTGTAATATTCTTGAAGAACGACTGAATTCTACTGGAACAAGCGAGGTTCAGATTATCCACTCCAATAATAAAATTCTTATCCAGATTCCCCAGCAGGACACTCAAGATGAGCAGCGCAATAAAGAAAAAATTGAAGCTATGGTGAGCATGCTCACTCGCATGGCTAAGCTGGAGTTGCTAGCAGTACACCCGGAGAGCGAACGCCTCATCGCACAGATGGCAAGCATTAACCCTGACACTGGCAAACCTCTTGTTGATTTCGATGCGTACCGGCAGCAGCGCACTCGCTACCTTGCCGCCCAGAAAGCAGGGGATAGCTCCCTGAATCCGCCGCGGCTGATCATCCCTGGCAAGATGGGACTGAACAATTATCAGCTGCTTCCTTCCCCGCAAATTGATGATGAGACAGGAGAACCCCTGCTGGATGAGAATGGGGAACAGATCATCCGCTATTTTGTGCTGCAGAAGCCTCATGCCGCCATGCAGCAAGATGTCTATATCACTGGGAAGGAAGTCTCCTCCGCCAATCCAAACTATGCCCGGCGTGGATGCGTCTCTGTAGTCCTCAACCGCACGGGAGCCAGTCGCATGGGACGCCTCACCGGCAGAATGCAAAAAGGGCGCGACCGCCTTGCTGTGGTGCTCAATGGACAGGTCAAGTGTGCCCCCACCGTGCAAGCCACCCTGCACAAGGAATTCGAAATCTCTGGTCTTATGGGCAAGGGTGAGCCTGAGGATATCTCAAAGGCTCTCGCAAATCCCCTCTCCAGTGACCTGAAGGTGGAGGGACGTAAAGATGTTTCTGCCCAACTTGGTCAAAGTGCCTTGCAGCAAGGTGGTTTCGCTGGTATCGTGGGATTGCTCGCAGTGTTTGTTTTTTGCTATGCGTACTACCGCGTAGCTGGCATCGTAGCGATGGTAGGCCTGGCGCTCAATGCCCTCACTCTCATAGGACTGATGAGCCTCTTTGGTTTCGTGCTCACCTTGCCTGGTATCGCCGGTATTGTGCTGACCATGGGTATGGCAGTGGATGCGAATGTGCTTATCTACGAACGCATGCGAGAAGAGCGTGCAGCGGGACGTCCCTTCCTTGTGAGCTTACGCGTGGCTTATGATAAAGCTTTCTCGGCCATCTGGGACTCGAACATTACCTCGCTCATCACTGCTGTCATTCTATTCTGGTTGGCCAGCGGCTCAATTAAGGGTTTCGCGGTGACAACGAGTGTGGGCATCATTACCTCGCTCATCGGAGCCATTGTAGTAACACGTGTGCTCTTTTTCTGCGCAGAGCACATGGGCATCTTGCGCGATTTCACTTTCAGTCGCGCCCCCTTCCAGGGGAGCCACTTCAACTTCATGAAGTGGCGCAAGCTGACCTTGGGATGTTCGCTCACAGTAATTATTGGTTCGCTACTCTACGCGGTGCTGGTGAAAAAAGATGCGGCGTTGGGCATCGACTTCACAGGTGGTTCCACGGTGACCTACGTGCTGCCGGAGGAGTCTAAGGTCGATTACAAGCAGGTGGAAAACGAGGTAATGAACATGAAACTTTCCAAGCTTCCAACCGTGCAACAGTTTCTCAACGCCGGTACGGATCGCAACATCAAAATTCGTTGCGCCAACAAGGACGAGGCCTCCCTTATTGATGCCGATCTTCGCTCGAAGGTTCCTGGGATGCAGAGCGTACCCTTCCCCTCAGTAGATGATGTGAGTGCCTCGCTAGGTTCAACTTTCTTCCGCACGGCTTGCTGGGCTCTGTTGGCAGGTATGGTCGGCATCACCATCTACCTGGCGTTGCGCTTTGAGTGGAGTTTTGCAGTGGGGGCTCTCATCTCCATAGCACACGACGTACTGGCCATCATCGGTCTGGTAATTCTGATGGGCACGGAGTTGAGCATCATTCACATCGGAGCTTTCCTCACCGTGGCTGGATACTCCATCAACGATACGATCGTTATCTTTGATCGCATCCGCGAATCTCTGCGGTATGCCGACCCAAAGGACGATCTCGGGGATGTCATCAACGAGGCGATCAATACAACCCTGCCGCGCACACTGCTTACCTCTCTTTCGACGCTGGCGGTGCTTGTGGCGCTTATTGCGCTCGGTGGACCTGCCATGCGGGACTTTTCTATCACAATGCTGCTCGGCATTCTCGTCGGTACATATTCCTCCATCTTTATCGCTGCGCCGGTTGTTTACATGATTGACAAGCGCGACAGTCTCGTGAAGGAAGTGCAACAGAGCGTCCAGGCTGACAGCAGCGTATGAGTCGGATTTGCAAATAAAAAGGTCATGGCACACACATACCGCGCCTTAGGCGGCTTGACTCTCTGCGCACTGACATTCACCGCCGCCATAATTGGCGCTGTGTTTTGCGGAGAAAGAATGACCTCCACGCAGGATCCCTCCTTTGTCCGGCACGTGCGTTTGCTCATCTATGTCCACTTTGCCATTGCGCAGGTAGCTATCGCCTTCGCCGCGCTCCTACTCTATAGACTGCATCGCATCTGGCGCACCTACTATCTTATCATCAGCTACAATGAGCATGCGATGATGCTGAACCCACCTGGCGTACGCATGGCGCCTGGACGAGTGATTCGCTGTCACCTTGGATCTGATCCAACTTCTTTACCACTTCCGCCGGCAGGAGTGCCCGTACTGGTATATCCCATGCTCATGCAGAGCGGTCACGCAGGTGGGAAGCGTATGGAAGATTTTCTGGAGACCGCATTTTCTCGCGCACCATATCGTCCGCGGCTCTTTTTTCAACCAGTATTGGGTGCTTCACCGTGGCTGGCCCATATCACGGCAGACCATATCCGCCCTATGCTGTGTAGCGCCTCTTCCGGTGTGCTCGTCGTGGCGCACGGCAGCAGATCATCAGAGCCGCCGCCGGAACCGAATCTCTTCTGTCGCCGTCTGAAAGAACTCCTTCCCGCAGGCACTGAGATTTGCCTTGGTTATTTTCAGGCATTACCAGATTCTCGCGATGTTTTATGCGGCATGCAAGCTCACCACGTACTTCTGGTGCCCTTTCTGCTAACAGAGGGTATCCATTTCAACCGCGATCTACCGAAACAGAAAGACGCCTCCGTCTGTGGCAAAACACTGCAATACCTGCCCGTGGCAACAGTACTCTTACAAGCAAATTCTCTTCCGGATATTGGAACATGAACCTGTCAATCAAAGTAACCCCTGGCGCACGTCGCAATGAGTTGATGGGGTGGGAAGAAAATTACCCGGGAATTGGCCGCGTGCTGCGCCTGCGAATCGCGGCTCCTGCCAGCGAAAATCGGGCCAATAGAGCTGTCGAATCCTTCCTAGCACAACTTTTGCGCGTTCCAAAATCCACCGTACATGTCATACGTGGCGCGGCAAACTCGATCAAACTTGTACAGATACCAGATAATGCCGATGTCTCCGCTCTCTATCCCGGAAAAACACCAACCTGACGAAGGAACGAATGCTTCGCCTGGATCCGCGATCTGGCCGCCGTTCAAATCATAGCGCCGCAACAGTAGTATGCGGAACGCATAACAAGGTAAATCAGGCCTCCTCCTCTGTTGCCTTTGATTCCGTGGCCCCCGACTCTTCGACGAGCCCATCGGTTGTGGGTTCAGGAGCAAGATCATCGACTTCGGACTGCGATGTCTCTCCATGCGCAGGATCGTCCTCCGTCTGCTCTACAGTCTCCTCATCACTCGCCAACTCTTCATCTTGGTCAATCTCTGCCTGTTCTTCCTCCCATATCTCCTCTTCCTCACCAACCTGACGCTTGTGCAGCAACCCAGTAGCCCAACGCCGGAGTGTCTCCTTACCGCTGCTCAACGAGCTGCGGGCTTTGTCCATCCATTTTCTTCCCACAGATGAAACTTCTCTTTCCTCCAACTCATCAGCCATCTGCTCCTCCACACTCATTTCCTCGACCTCCTCTGCTTCTTCTTCCCCCCGTTCAGTCTCTTCTCCCCTAGGCGTGACCTCTCCTTGCCGATCAGCCACATTTCCCGGGACATATTGCTGGGGGGCGTATTGTTGCTGGGCGGCAACAGCGGGAGACGGATAATTCACCGCTGAAGCAGTGGGGGCATAAGGATAACCTTGCGCCTGCGGAACAGGATACGCCTGAGGGTACGCTGAATTCACAGGGTAGTTCTGTACTCCTGGATACACCTGTTGAGGATAATTTACTGGGTAACTGCCTTGCGGGTACACAGGCTGCGGGTATCCCATGGGATAGCCCTGTGGCGTAGCTCCATACCCCGCCTGAGAATACGGCGGGTATGGCTGCGGATAACCTGTTGCGTTCGGATAACCTTGGGGTACTCCATATCCCTGAACATACCCCGACGGCACCTGACCGCTATACCCCTGTGGATAAGCAGGCGCGACGGGCTGACCGCCATATCCCCCTTGCATGCTCGGGTAGCCCGGCGAAACCACCTGCTGCCCATAAACCGATGTCTGTTGCGCTGGATATTCCGGAGTCTTCCGCCCGGGAGGCGTGTCAGATGTGGAAGGGGGAACTAGATTAGACATAGGCTCCGTAATAGGGGTTGCTTGCTCTCCTTTCGTCGCATTCTCCACCGTCCCTGCCTCCTCACGGTCTCCTCCTCCTGCGTCCGGAGCTGATTTGCCAGCCACTTCTTCCATAACAGGTTCCATCACTCCCTCTGACGAGGAGTTTCCAACGGCATCGCCTTCACTTACCACCATCGTAACATCCCCAAGGCTGTACGGCTCATCCAGACGCAGGAAATCAGATACGATACGCTCCCCATTGAGGAAAACGCCATTGCTGGACTGATTATCTTGGATGATCAACTGCCCATTTTCATACGAGAGGATGCAGTGTACACGAGACAAGTGACTTTCTCCCGGCACAGAAATCTCGCAACTCTCATCACGGCCAATCCGACAACGCATCCCTTCCTCAAGAGCATACGTCTGCCTGGAAGTTTCGCCAAAAACGTTGGTGATGGTAACGGTGAGCATAATTCGTCATTATTTCGTACATGCATTCCACACACGCCGACACGCTTTCATTCTACCTTACCGGTCCAAAAAGGCAAGCTCAATCTTTCATAGCCATCGGTGAAAATAAAATGAAATATAAAAGCAAGTCATGCCATCTGAAATTTTTCTAAATAGTAAATACTACGATTGAATTATAGATTGCTCACGCGCAGCAGCCGCTGCCAACTGCCGAATAATTTCGCGTAGAACCTCTACCTGATCCACTGTCGGCTGGACTCCATCTGGCAGAGTCATGGCTTCCGTTAGCTGGTCCAACAGCTTACGCATGTGTCCGATGTTCATTTTCTGTGCCGTTTGAGGATTGAGGCCTCCGAGGATCTCGCTAAAATATGCAGGACCGTCCGGGTAGAAAACAACCGCTGCCTGGTGAGTGTCAAATTTCGACGCAATGGCCGCTGTTGCTGCCTCCAGCGCACGCACCCATCCGCCCAGTGCAATCAGATGCGCTAAATCCGGATCCCGCAGCGCCGCAAATTCTGCGTTCACATCACCTTGCGTTGACGCCAAATTTTTCTTAAACTCGGCAATCTGACCCTTTTCAGCATTCTCGAGCAGACTGGCAGAATGCGCATTCATCCTGTCTCCAACTCCCAGCGCTTTTCCATACCTCACAAGCTCCAGAGCGATAGGCTTAATGTCATTCATGTGCCCGCTACGTACCGCAATAAATCCATCCGCCATCAAATATCCCATTTCAAGTGCCAGCTGCCCCGCCTCCGTCGAAAGTTTCTCCGGACGTGCTCGCAACACCAGCTTGTCCGGTATTGCAGGCAAGTCATCAAGTTGGTTGAATATTTTAGCAATGGACGGGGCAGTATACACATTGATCCCAAGCTCCTGATTGCTCAACGACTCATCCAGCATGGAATCATCCCTGAACATTGCCGGTACCTCTCCTGGTTTGCGCGTCTGCCGTGCCTCTGGCTCATCATAATCTGGCGTACCATCCACCACCTCTTCCCCTGCTCCTGCGTCACCCGCCATATCTCCCTCCGTAACCGGTGCCGCATCTTCTGCATCTCTTTCCTCTACAACTACGTCCGACGCCACGACAGGGGCGTTCCCCGTCTCTTCCGCTTTGCCCCACACCATACCTATGGCAACAACCATGGCTATCTGCTTTGCAACTCTCATAGCTCTCGGATTCCTTTTGTTACGCCAAACATGTTGTTTTATGCTTGACTCATATTTAAGTTTACCGTAATATGGTCACACGTCAAGTCATTCTTAACACTGACGCAAAAAAGACGTTCGGATCCATTCTCCGTTTCCATCAAACAGGAAACGTTGTTTGTTTTTGCTCGTCAATATGCTAGGTAATAATTTCTTCGAGAGTCACAGATGGAAAGCGTTTGGTTCAACATCGTCTGGTTGTTGGCATATTTCGGCGTGCTGGTTTGCATGTCGGGATACGGTCTGCACCGGCTTATGATGGTCACGCTTTACCTGGTGCATCGCAAGGATGCCCCCCTTCCGAAAGGGCAATGGAGTGAGTTGCCCGTTGTCACAGTGCAGCTGCCAATGTTTAACGAGCGCTACGTAGTCGAGGGGCTTTTGCGCAAGGTGACTCAACTGGATTATCCCAGGAACAGACTGGAAATTCAGGTACTGGATGATAGCACAGACGACACTTGCGACATCTGTCGCCAACAGGTGGAATTTTACGCCAAACAGGGATTTGATATTAAGTACCTGCATCGTGCGGATCGCACAGGTTTCAAAGCAGGCGCGCTTGAAGCGGCCAATTTGACAGCACGTGGTGAGTTTTTGCTGATTCTGGATGCAGATTTTCGTCCGGAACCGGATCTGCTGAAGGTGGTGATGCCCTATTTTACCGACGAAAAAATAGCATTGGTGCAAACGCGCTGGGGTCACATCAACCGCCAGAATAATCTGCTTACCCGTTTGCAGAGCATTTTCTTGGATGGTCACTTTGCGTTGGAACAAACTGTTCGCAACCGTTCAGGACGGTTCTTTACCTTCAACGGAACTGCCGGTGTCTGGCGCAAATCCGCCATCACAGATTCCGGCGGTTGGGAGCATGACACCATCACTGAGGATATGGATCTCTCCTACCGTGCGCAAATCCGCGGTTGGCGTTTCGTGTACCTGAATGATTACGTCACCCCCGCCGAGTTGCCGGAAGATATCGATGGTTTCAAAACACAGCAACACCGTTGGACTAAGGGCTGCATCCAGGTTTGCCGCAAGATGCTCGGTCCAATCCTGCGTGCAAAAATCCCACTGAAGGCAAAATTGGAAGCGTTCACTCACCTTACCTGCAATTTCTCGTATTTAGGACTCATACTGCTCTGCATACTGGTGATGCCCATCTGCACCGGGGTGATCAAACCCACCGGAGAATGGGGATGGCAATCGCCACGCATGATACTGATTACCTTTACTTTGTTTTTCTTTGCCACGGTGACCGTATGCATGTTTTACGTGGCTGCGGAGCTCATCGTGCGTCCTAAACGCTGGTGGATGGTCTTCCCTCTGCTCATTCCTCTGCTTGCTTTGGGTGTTGGCATGGCAGTGAACAATGCCAAGGCCGTGCTGGAGGGAATTTTCTCGCGTTCTTCCACCTTTGAGCGCACTCCGAAATTCGGTGAGTCCGATCAAAGAAACCTCACGGTGGAGCAGAGGGCTCGCGGTTATAAAGCTCTCAAATCTGGCATTGTCCCGGTGATAGAACTGCTCTTTGGCATTTTTTTCCTCGCCGTTGAATGCATCACCCTGTACTACGGAATCACACAAGATCCTATCGGCATTCTCAATTTTTTACTGATGAGCCCATTTCTGGGCTTTTTCTACACGGGCGCCGGCTCTGCGCGGCGCATTATCCAAGGCATGCTGCGCCGCCGCCGCGCCTCTGTCGCTGTACCAACAAACGGTTAACCCATATATTCACTATATGATCAATCGCAATAAGACGCTACTGTGCCTCATCGCCTGCCTGTTTTCCCTCGTTAGTTGCCGCCATGTGGGGAACGACGTACCGCCTCGCGCCGTCGTGCGTGATGGTGTTGCAATCACCTTACGCGACCAGAAGCTCACTGTCATCCGTAAGGGTAAAAAAATTAAGGACTATCGTATCTCCTCATCCAAGTTTGGCATGGGGAGCAGCAACGGTAGCCACTGCACTCCACTCGGGATTCACGCCGTATCCGCCAAAGTAGGCGAAGGACAGCCCAGCGGGATGGTATTCAAAGGCTGCCGCCCTACCGGGGAGGTGGTCTCCGCAAACTCGGGGCGCGATCCAATCGTCACCCGCGTAATTCAACTTGCCGGATTGGAGCCCTCCAACTCCAACTCTCACCACCGGCGAATCTACATTCACGGCACACCGGAAGAGCGTCTTATCGGTCGTCCTGCGTCCTATGGCTGCATCCGCATGCGCAGCGCCGATGTGCTTGATCTCTACCCACAGGTGTACCGCGGCATGCCGGTCGCTATTGAAACCTGTTCGCAGGCCACCTATCTCAAAGCTGAGAAACAGGAAAATATGCACAGCATCGTCATTCCTTCAAAAGTCGTGGCAAATTTACCCACCGAAAGGATAACCGGTGCAGTGCGCCGCAACACCAAACGCGTCAAACATTCTTCAACGATCGCTCGCAGACGCCCCGCAAAGTCCCGCAGCCAGCGCCTGAGTTCACGGAGTGTCAAAAAACGTTATGCAAGGCGACGTGCGTCAAATTAACACAACACATAGGTTATGACGGAGGTTCTGCGCACAATAGGTATCATTGTTTTGGTGATACTTCTATTCAATTTCATGATTTTCTTTCATGAGTTGGGGCACTTCCTTGCAGGGAAGTGGCGCGGAGCCTACATCGACCGTTTCCAAATCTGGTTTGGTCGCCCCATCTGGAAGAAAAAGATCAAAGGTGTCTTGTGGGGTATCGGCTGGATTCCCGCCGGTGGGTTTGTATCCCTTCCCCAGTTGGAAAGCATGGAGGGCATTGAGGGTAAAGCAGACCTTCCCAAAAACCTTACTCCTCTCAAACCTCTTGACAAGGTAATCATCGCTGCGGCAGGTCCGCTCTTTTCCCTGCTGCTGGCGTATATTTTTGCCGTGGTGGTATGGGGCATCGGCAAACCTGCAACCGAGCTGCCGGGCACGCGTGTGGGCTATGTGCAACCTGGATCCCCGGCAGCCGTCGCCGGTTTGTTGCCCGGCGATGAGATTCTCGCCGTGGATGGGAAACCTGTCACCAAGTGGTCCTCGGGCATGGAAGGCGTGCGCGAACTCATCGCCCTGAGCGAACACCCTACCATTGAACTCACCGTGCGACGCCCGGGATTCCCCGAATCCTTCAAGCTGAATTGCGGGTACACTCAGGCTAAGACCAAGTGGTGGCAGCGCACCGCTATGCGTCGTGCAGGCATCGCACCTGCCATGCCTGCCGTGGTCGGCGGGGTCATTCCAGGCTCCCCAGCCGCGAGAGCAGGCATCCTTCCGGGGCAGCGCGTCACACATCTGGATGGCTCTCCCCTCTACACCCCCCTGCTCCTTCAAGAGAAGGCTTCAAAGGGCACCCCCGTTCAACTTACTCTTGCCGACCCAGGGACAAAAGTATCGCTGGTCGCTGAACTTCCTGCCAACTGGAAAGGAATCCCCGGTGCAGAGCCCATCCTCGGCATACTCTGGGCAAATCCCCTTGGCTCCATCCGCATGGAGCATCCTTCGCCGCAAAGCCAGGTGAATATGAGCGTACGCTGGATGAAGGATACTTTTGAAAAACTCTGCTCCCCGGGCAGTAGCGTATCGGTGGAGCACCTTTCCGGTCCCGTCGGCATCGTTTCGTACTTTTACAAGATGATGGAAACCGGCGGAGACGCAGGCTTGCGCCTGGTGCTTTGGTTTGCCGTGGTGCTGAATGTGAACTTAGCTATCCTGAACATCCTTCCTCTGCCCGTGGTGGATGGAGGGCATGTAATACTCGGTATCGTTGAAGCCATCCGCCGCAAACCCGTGAGCGGTCAATTCCTCAACTGGATTTTCTCTGCCTTCATCTTCCTGCTCCTGGCTCTCTTTCTTTTCATCACCTTCAAAGACGTCGGCGATCTCTTCGACGACAACATCTCCGAAAACGCTCGCCGGGAGCTCCCTGACCCGAAATTCTGATTGCATTCCCTACCTCGTGCGCCTGTAAGCTCCATCCCCGACGGATAGCACCTCTACTCGTACGCGCGTCAACCCGTGATGATGGAACTGTAGCTTGTGCGCCACAGCTGTACTCACGTCAATGACGCGCCCGGCAATGTAAGGCCCTCGATCAGCGACGCGCACCGTGCAACTCAGTCCATTGGAAAGATTCGTCACACGTGCCGTACAAGGCAAAGGCAGGGTGCGGTGTGCCGCGTAATAATCCCCACGATAAAGTCGTTCTCCAATAGCTCCGCGTGCTCCATCTGCCTCGTAGTGCGAAGCGACACCGACAACGTCGTACTGCAGCGCCCGCTCAATCGTCATTGGCACAAAGCGCATACCTTTAAGCGTATACGGTGCCATTTTATAGCCTCGGTAAGATGGTGCCTGGTGGTGCGTTTGGCAAGCGCTCAATACAAGCGCCAGTGCCACTATGCTTTTTCGCAATATCTTCATCCCCTCTCCGCGGCCCCCCTTTCCTGCTCACATACACATGCCACCGTCGCACACAATCACTTGTCCCGTAATGTAGCGTGCTTCATCCGACGCTAGGAAGAGCGCGCAGTTAGCAATATCTTCCGGCTTGCCCATTTCTCCCAGGGGGATTCGTGCCATGATGGCCTCCCGCGCCTTCTCCGGAATAGCGTCTGTCATCTCCGTGCCGATAAAGCCCGGCGCAATCGCGTTGCATGTCACTTTGCGCCCGGCCAGCTCTTGCGCCAATGATTTCGTAAACCCGATAATCCCTGCTTTGGAGGCCGCGTAATTCGCTTGCCCGGCGTTCCCGCAGATGCCGACAATGGAACTCATATTGATAATGCGTGGCGCAGGACTCTTCATAAGCGTGCGCTGCAATGCCTTGGTAAAGAGAAATGCGCTCTTGAGATTGGTCATCAACACAGCCTCCCAATCTTCTTCCTTCATGCGCATCAGCAACCCGTCGCGAGTGATTCCGGCGTTATTGACAAGAATGTCAATGGCCGGATACTCCGCCAGAATATCCTTCACGCAATTTTCCACAGCCGCAGCATCCGACACATCGCAGGGAAATGCCTTGCAACTTCCAGGCACCTCAGCATTGATTTTCTCCGCAGCCGCCATACAGGAAGACGAATTACGCGAAATGAGGATTACCCTTGCACCTTCCTTGGCAAATCGCTCGGCTATAGCATATCCAATACCACGCCCGGCGCCCGTCACAACAGCTGTCTTTTCTGCAAGTCGTTTCATATCTGGACCATTCTAACAAGGTCATCCCCCACTGTCAAGAAGCCGTTCCTTGAGTCGTAAATGAATTCAAAAATACCGAAAGATGTTTGGGGAAATCTTTATGGGAGTACAGGTTCAAATCGAGAAGGCTAAAAACAAAAAAAGGCATACCAAATTTGTCTCTAGGTGCAGAGAAGCTTTGGACCGCTCAAGGTACGCGACCAGCTACAAAGAAAGAAGGAAAATTATTTCATGTTTTTTCGGAGAAACTGAGCAGTAAGACTTTCTTTGCATCGGCATATCTCTTCCGGGGTGCCGCGAGCGACGATCCTGCCACCGGCTGCACCTCCGCCTGGTCCCATGTCGACGATGTAGTCGGCATTGCGGATGACGTCCAAGTCATGCTCAATGATAATCACCGTAGCGCCGGAGTTTGTGAGGCGGCGAAATACGTGCAGCAGAGATTCGACGTCCAGCGGATGCAGGCCGATCGTGGGTTCATCGAACACAAAAACGGAACTTGCCTGGCCGCGATCCATTTCGCCCGCGAGTTTGAGGCGTTGTGCCTCGCCGCCGGAGAGTCCCGGTGTTCCCTCGCCGAGAGTGAGGTAGCCAAGTCCAAGGTCGTGCAGCGCACGCAGACGCCGTTCCACGAGAGGAAGATCTTTGCAGCTCTCTAGCGCTTCATCGATGCTCATAGCCATGAGTTCCGGCAGCGTGTTTCCGATGCCACCGTTTTTTGCGATACGTCGGATGTGATCAGCTTCTTTTGCGTAGCGTGAGCCGCCGCAGGAGGGGCAGGGAATTTCGACGTCCGGCAGAAATTGCACGTCGAGAGAGATCACGCCGGTTCCATCGCAGGTGGAGCAGCGAAGGCGCCCCGTGTTGTACGAGAAATCCCCGGCCTTGTACGCCGCTTTTTTTGCCCCGTGGGAGCGCGCGAACACCTTTCTCAGTTCATCGTGCACATCGGCGTAAGTAGCTACGGTGGAACGCACATTGATACCGATAGGTGTGGCGTCGATAAGTTTAACCTGCGAGACCCCCTCCGCGTGAATTTCCTTCACATGATCCGGAAGCTTTTCACCCTTCAGGGAAGCTTCCAGCGCTGGTACGAGACTCTCCAGAATCATCGTCGTTTTCCCGGATCCGGAGACTCCGGTGACCACACTGAGGCGACCTTTCGGGAAGTCCACGGAGAGCGGTTTCACGGTGTGAATGGCAGAGGTGGCAAGGTGAATAGCACCGTAATCAAACATCTTTTTTGCCGGGAAAACGAGGCGCACGTTGATGACAGAGCTGCGCGTGAGAAAAGCTCCGATGCGGGAACGCGAGTCACGTACCACCTTGTCATATGGTCCATCTGCAATGATCTGCCCGCCTTTCGCTCCGGCTTCAGGTCCCAGCTCAATGAGCCAGTCAGATTCGGAAAGAACCTGGGTATCGTGATCCACCAGTACCACCGTGTTGCCGTCCGCGATTAGATCATGCATTACGCCGGTGAGACCGGTGACGTTGCTGGGATGCAGACCGATGGAAGGTTCATCCAACACGTAGAGCACGCCCGTGGTACAGTTGCGCACGGCACGCGCGAGTTGCATGCGTTGCCGTTCTCCGGTAGAGAGTGTGGAGGCGGCGCGGGAGAGTGCAAGATACGACAGACCGAGATCGACCAGTCGCTGCGCGGTGTCATGAAATGAGGTACAGATACTCTCCGCCATCTTGCGCATCGGCGGCGGCAGGGAAGCAGGTATTCCCTTCACCCACGTGATGAGATCTGCGAGCGTGAAATCTGTCGCCTCAGCCAGAGAAATCCCACGCAGCCTCGGTGCGCGGGCTCGTTCACTTAGTCGGCTTCCTCCGCAGTCCGGGCAAATTTCCTGGCGCAGGAATTTCTCGACGCGCTTCATGCCTTTTTCATCCTTCACCTTTGCAAGGGCGTTTTCCACCGTGTAGGTAGCATTGAAGTAGGTGAAATCCATATCCCCCATGGCGCCGCTGGTCTGATTCTGGTAGATGATATTCTTCTTCACGGCGGGACCGTGAAAAACGATGTCTCGCTCTTTTTGGGTGAGCTTGCAGAAGGGTACATGTGTACGTACCCCCATCTCCCGCGCTATATCTTTCATCAGCGACCACATCAAAGTCTGCCATGGTGCCACAGCTCCTTCATCAATGGAGAGCGACTCATCCGGCACAAGGGTGGATTCATCCACGATGCGCACGATGCCCGTGCCATCGCAGCGGGGACACGCTCCCTGGCTGTTAAACGCAAGTTCCTCTGCTCCAGGTGCGTAGAAATGCTCCCTGCAATCAGGGCACACCAATTCCGCGTCCGCCGCTACATTCAGTGAGGGTGGCACGTAGTGACCGTTGGGGCACCGGTGGCTGGCCAATCGCGAAAACATTAGCCGCAAATGGTTGAGCAGTTCGGTACCTGTGCCGAAGGTACTACGTAGGCCAGGTACTCCGGGGCGCTGCCGCAATGCGAGGGCTGCCGGCACGTAAAGCACCTCGTCCACCAACGCCTTCTCAGCCTGCGTCATGCGTCGTCGCGTGTAGGTGGAGAGGGATTCCAGATACCGTCGTGAGCCCTCAGCATACAGGATACCCAGAGCAAGAGAGGACTTGCCAGAACCCGACACCCCTGCAATGCCAGTAATTTTATGCAGCGGCACATCAACATTGATACTTTTTAGATTATGCACTCTACCGCCACGTACGCAGATAGCCTCCGGTTCCCTGTCTCCTGCATGGTATTGCATACTGTTATCGATAACAATTGTAACAAGGAAAAGCAAGGCTAAAATGTCTCCTTTTTGCTCCTTGAACTTTCAGGATACTCAAATACGTCGTCAATGTATTGGTGTTGATTACCATAAATAGGTTACTCTCCTTTTTTTGAGACCTGCGTGAGAGCCCCACACCGTTCAACCCAGTTGACGATTGCAGAAGGTTACAATCCGAAGGATAACCGTAGCGGAATTGATGTCAACTCCCGGGTCGAAAGATCCAGTCTGAACTTTGTTGAAATTTGCGTACTAAAAATGCAGTAAATCAGTATAAAAGCTTGCTCTCTGAAAAAAAAGATATACAATAGTGTTGCTTCGCTCGCGAAGCGTGTGGTGAGTATTTGCCATTGACCAAAGGAAGCAACCGCCGGTCCCGGCTTCCCGCGGTGCAGTTTGGGATCGGCATCGAAGTAAACGAATAACAGACAGAAATGAGTAGTTATAAAGTTGAGTGTGCCGTGGGAGCCAATCCTATCACAATAGAAACAGGTAAAATAGCGAGATTGGCCGACGGCGCTGTTACTGTGCGCTGCGGGGACACGGTGGTGCTGGTTACAGTGGTGAGCGCAACCAAAATCAAAGAAGGGCAAACTTTTTTCCCTCTCTCGGTCGAGTATAAGGAGAAAGCCGCGGCTGCGGGGCTATTCCCCGGTGGATACTTCAAGCGGGAAGGCCGTCCTACCGAAAAAGAAATCCTGACTTGCCGCATGACGGATCGCCCTCTTCGACCGATGTTTCCGAAAGGATATTTTTACGATACGCAAGTGATCACACTGCTGCTGGCAGCAGATGGCGAGAACGAGCCAGATATACTGAGTATCAATGGCGCTTCTGCTGCGTGTGTGATCTCTGATCTTCCGTTTGCCGAACCAGTTGGCGCCGTACGCGTAGGACGAATCCGCGGTGAATTCGTTATCAATCCCACCAACAAACAGCGTGAGGAATCTGATCTGGATCTCGTGTACGCAGGATCCAAAGACCAAGTAATCATGATTGAAGGGTCTGCCAAAGAGCTGCCTGAAGAAGACTTTATCAGGGCTCTGCACGTAGCACAGGAGAACGTAGCCAAAATTTGCGCGGCCCAGGAAGAACTCCGCTCCCAGTGCGGCAAGCCCACGCGCGAGTACGAGCTTACCGTGGCAAAGCCCGAACTATTGGAAATTGGTTACCAAATCGCAGGGGATCGCATTGAAGAAGCCATTTACGCTCCCAACAAAATCCAGCGTCAAAAGCAAGTGGGGGCTCTGCGCGAGGAAGTGGAGGCTGCTATCAAGCAAACTCACCCAGAAGCTACGGATTTTGACGTAGAGCAGGTCTTTGAATACATCCAGAAGAAGGCTTTCCGAATTTCCATCATGGAGCACGATAAACGGGCGGATGGGCGCGCCATCAAGCAACTCCGTCCTCTCTCGGCAGAGGTAAATGTGCTGCCGAACGTAGTGCACGGATCTGCTCTCTTTTCACGCGGCGAGACGATGTCACTCTGCCTTGCCACACTGGCTCCATTGGAAGAGAAGCAGTACATGGATAACTACACGGGTTCGGTGGACGAAAAACGCTTCATTCTACATTATAATTTCCCACCTTTCACGGTGGGTGAGACTGGTCGCTTTGGCGGACAAAACCGTCGCGAAATCGGGCACGGCGCGCTTGCAGAACGCTCTATCGCTCCGGTCATCCCCAGCGAGAACGAGTTCCCGTACGCCATACGCGTGTCCTCGGAGATTATGGAATCCAACGGTTCCACCTCCATGGCATCTGTCTGTGCCGGCACAATGTCTCTCCTGGCTGCTGGGGTACCGCTTAAGCGTCCGGTATCCGGCATTTCCGTCGGTCTCGTTACGGAGTTTGAGAATGCGGGAGATCGTGAACCGAAACGCTATAAGACGTTGCTGGACATAATTGGTTCGGAAGACTTCTATGGTGACATGGACTTCAAACTTTGCGGATCGGCTGAGGGTGTGACCGGGTATCAGCTGGATTTGAAGCTTCCCGGCATACCTCTCTACATCTTGGAGGATGCCATTCATCTGGCGAAGCAAGGGCGCATGCAAGTACTCGATACGATGTGTAATTGCATCCCTGCTCCGCAGCAGCTCAGTCCCAGGGCACCTCGGATTGAAACCACCACGATACCCGCGGATCGCATCGGCGAGCTCATCGGACCCGGAGGCAAAAACATTAAGGCCCTGCAGACAGAAACTGGCACGGATATCAATATCGACGAAGATGGAACTGTGCGCATCTACGGCAACCGCCAGGAAGGTGTGGACCGCGCTCTCTTCCTCATCGGACGTATGTTCAAGGAAATTGAGGTCGGCGAAACCTACGAGGGCAAAATTGTATCCACAAAGGAGTTTGGTGCTTTCATGGAGGTTCTCCCCGGCAAGGATGGCCTTATCCACATTTCTGAACTTGCCGAAGGACGGACTCAAAAGACGGAGGATGTGGTCAAGGTTGGCGATATTGTTACGGCAAAGTGTATTGGCATTGATGATAAGGGACGTGTAAAGATGTCCATGCGCGCTGCTGCACGCGACCGCAAAGCCAGGGAGCAAGAACAAAGAGGCTAAGTCTTCAAATTGCTTCTTTTCAGATACCTCCTTTCCAGCCCACCGGCATATTAAAAAGCCGGTGGGCTTTTTTCGGGGTACATGATATCAGAGATATCGCCTCAGCGACTCTTCTCCGCCGATGGTGTCCAGCCACGGTCCAAATTCTGAAGGGACAGGGGCAAAAAAGCACATGCGACGGACGGAATCATCAGGATGATCAAAGGCTAAATGCCACGCATGCAACATCAACCGCCCCGTCTTCGCCTTCTGACGCGTCATGTGGGTGGCGTAGACGATATCTCCAATGAGAGGGTGCCCCAGATGCAGCATGTGTACGCGAATCTGATGCGTTCTCCCCGTGTGCAGTGAGCAGAGCACAAGAGAGGAATCGGTACTAACGTCATAATACAGGACACGATAGTCTGTAATGGCTGGCTTACCACTACCAGGGTTCACGACGGTCATTTTCATCCGATTCACCGGATGTCGTCCAATGTTTGTAAAAATCGTGCCTTCCCCTTTTTTCAAGCATCCTTGCACGACAGCAAGGTAGAGCTTTCTCGTGCTGCGTCCGGCAAACTGTGAGCATAGAGAAATATGAGCCTTATCGTTTTTCGCCACCACAATGCAGCCACTGGTGTCCTTATCCAACCGATGTACAATACCGGGTCTTTCCACACCTCCGATACCAGAAAGATCTCCGCAGTGGTGTAACAAGGCGTTCACCAATGTGCCATCCGGATTTCCCGCAGCAGGGTGTACAACCATGCCACTCTGCTTGTTTAGCACGATAATATCTGCATCTTCATAAATGATATCGATGGGCAAATCTTGGGGTCGAGCTTCCGCAGACACAGGGTCTGGTATTTGTACGGTGACATGCATGCCGGGTTCCACTGGGGTTTTGGCCTTGCAGACCTTCCCCTGCGTAAGTATGTTGCCATCCTTAATGAGTGACTGGATGCGCGCGCGAGAGAGCCCCGGCAAGCGACTGCTCAGATATTGATCAAGACGCATGCCGAACGAATCTTCGACGATGAAAGAGAGTTGCTCCATCACAAACCAGTGGGATTGTGAATGAACTGCGTCGGAAGTCCGTAGCGTTCTGCAAGCAAATCCGCTAGTGCTCGCACGCCAAAGGTTTCTGTAGCGTAGTGACCCGCGAACAATAGATTCATTCCCATGTCCTGTGCCGCATTGAGCACCCAGTGGTTTTCTTCCCCTGTGAGAAAAGTATTCACTCCTCTCTCATGAACACGGTAGATTTCTGTTCCCGCCGCGCCGGAGCAAACCATGACACGTCCCGCCGGAGCCGACGGATCCACCAAATGCCCAGTAACATCCGATCCAGTGATTTTTGCGTACTTTTCACGCAGCTCCAGAAGAGAACCGGAGAAAACACCAACTAACGCCACCTGCACCCCATGACTTTCCAGAGCCGGCGAGACGTTCTGCAAACCTAATTCACGAGCAATGCAAGCGTTATTACCCAGTGTAGGATGTATATCCAATGGAAGATGGGCCGAATACACAGCCAAATTATTCTCCAGACATAGACGAACCTTCCTGCGCCACCAGCCTGTGATAGGCCTAAGCCCGCCCCAGAAAAGCCCGTGGTGCAGCAGTATCAAATCTGCACCGTTTTTTACGGCATCCTCCAGAGTCTGCTGAGTGCCATCCACCGCCGCAGCCACCTTGTGCACCCACCCATCATTCTCCACCTGCAATCCGTTGAGAGCTGACGGAGCATCCTTTCCCTCTGTAGCAGGGGAAATGTCAAGCGTAGAGTCTAGAAGTTCAACGAGCTCTCGGAGTCTAATTTCATTAGCCATTGTTAATATCAACGTTGCGCGCTGAGATTTCTTCGTGTAGCCTTCGTGAAAATTCGCGAGCCATATCGTAGCCATTCTGGCGGAGGTAGAGACCGAGAGCTGCCACCTCCACAAGCCTTGTCATATCTCGACCGGGGGCGACTGGCAGAGTGATGCGTTCCACATCTACGCCGAGAATAGAAGTCATCTTGCGCTCCAATCCCAGACGCTCTGTCTCAGTTATTTCGCCGCTGGTGAGATTAATGATGAGGTCGATTTTTTTCTGACGTCGGAAGGCGCGCAAACCGTAGAGGTCGGTAACATTGGTGATGCCAATGCCTCGGATTTCGATGAAGCCACTGCTGAGTTTGGGCGCAGAGGCGAGAAGTTCACCGCTAATGTTGCGCACATTTACCATATCATCTGCCACAAGTGAAGCTCCTCGCTCGACCAAACCCAGGGAAACTTCACTCTTCCCGATACCGCTTTGCCCTGTGATGAGCACTCCTACGCCACGTACATCCACCATACAACCATGCAATGTAGTGCTGTCTGCAAACTCATTCTCTAAGATAATTGTGGCCCGGTTTACCAAACTCATCGTCGGCAGAGTGGAAACAAATACCGGCACCGAACGATCGTCCGCAATGGAAATAATATCCGCCGGCACCTCAAAACCTCGCGAGAAAATGAGGCAGGGAACGTCTTGCCCGCAAATGCGTCGCAAGCGCTCAGCGCGTTCTTGCTCGCTCAGTGTGGGAAGGTAAGCCATCTCCCCGGAGCCAAAGATTTGGATACGTTCGTGGGCGTACGATGCGAAGAATCCGGAAAGCGCAAGTCCTGGACGATTCAGGGCCGGACGCAAAATAGGCCTCGTCATACCCAATGGACTGTTAAGCAATTCCAACTCCAGATGAGTACGGTATTTTTCGTAAAAATGCGCAACCGTTATTTGGTCAACCTTCTTAATGGCAGGTTCTTTCATCCTGTCGTGGATTCTCGCACAGTCGGTCGCATGCGTCAAGCCACATTTGCTGCAGATGCACATTCAGATAAAAATGAGTGTACCGACAAGGAAAAAGGAAGCAAGAAGATTACCGTTTGGAAAGAAATGGGGTACAATAAAGTCTGTATGATAGACACGAACAATGAACGAGAATATATAGCGAAAATCATAGAAGCACGCAATAAATACAAAATGTTGCGCACTTGTAAGGAGAAGGCGACTTCCATCGCGAGAGGCCCAACGATATTCAGGTGCAGTGCAAGTGTGGCGTCGTGCCGCCTAGGAAAAACACAAAAAGGAACGCAAAGGGAGAATGGAGGCGCCAAGGAAACTGACAGAAAAAGATGAACAAACCATTCGAAACTTATGGAATCTAGCAGACTACATGTATGCAGAGTGTTTCATATAAGTATAGATCACTGAATAGCCGATCTGGAAGAGCAAGGAAGGATTTGTAATTGCCATAACATAACGTAGAACGCATAGAGGGAGCAACAGAGGACTGTAACTTTGCAAAAATAATTCGATAACGCTCAAAGTTAGACTCGATAGGTTTTACGAGCGACTAATGAGGCGAGAGGACATATATGACTAAAAGAAAAGAACGAGTCAATCCTGTCCCTCCGGCGGCGCCATATGCAAAGAGACCGTATCAAAAGAGTGACAGTAAAATATCCCGGAATATTTCAGCACTCTATTTTTGTCCGATCACGCAGCAGACAAACAAGAACTCTCGGAAAGTGAAGAAATGGATAATCCCCCCATCCTACCCATGCTCACGTGCATAACTTGTACATCCGCACAGATGTTAGGTGTATCATGCATAATAGGATGTCCATTAAGCCAAAATCGGCGAGGCTCCTGAAACCAACTGACCCAACTAAAATTGGACGACAAATCATCTGCAACAACCGTACTCATGGTAGCAACAAATGTCACCCGATGTTCTGCACGAAGCATGGTACGAACACATAGATTTCATCCATTACTTATAACAAGTACGACAATTGAGTTGTTCATCATGTTTTAAACATCGTAGTATGAAAGAGCCATTTTTCTTGTATCAACTTATATTCTTCCTATGGCTTGAATTCCTTAATATCCTTCACAGCATACACGGCGAAAATAGCCATACATGCCCCCCAAAAGATAAAGCTCAGGAACCACGGCTTGAGCATGCTCGCTTCCGTGATGACGGTTTCGTTCATCTCCCGTTGACTCTTAGCTACAACGTTTATCACCCCTTCCGTAATTCGGTGACGGTGCTTTTCAAACTCTTTACGAAAATAATTATCGTACCTGATATTGTTCCTCAAATTTTCCAGATGTTTTTCCACTTGCCTCAGCAACTCGCTTGAAATAGAGACCTTATCTATGTTCGCCTTCAAAGAGAATCCCCCCCTGATCCTTTCCTCGTACACCTTTTTACACAATTCAACGAAAACATCTTGATCCTTTTTGACTTGATTGAGTGAATCCATCACTCTATATGCTGTTATTCCTCGTTCTATTCTAACCTTTAACGCCTTTCTCAACAAATTGGCATCCTCGTCTTTTCGCAGTTCAACGGCAACATTCTTCACAATACCCGTCACAGCACAAAGTAACGCCAGCATTACTCCCCATCCCACGGTGGTCGGAAGATTTTTCTTCCACCATACCTTATTCCAGCATCTTTGCCACACTATAAATATAGGGACCGCACCCAAAAACACAGCGATTCCCAACCCTATCCAATGCAGCAATATCGAGAAATCGGCACAAAGCAGCAAGCGAACGTATTCAATTAAATTTTCCATGGCTCCACGTCGATATGCGTCATCGCTTTACTTTCGCACCGCTGCAGGTATAAATCTTATATCGATGCGGCGACAGCGTTCGTTATATTGCTCCTCACTTTCTGATTCTCTTGGCTCCAATAAATTGTGACTACCGAACCCCGCATATCCTATAATCATTTTCCCATCCGAATTCTTATATTCCTCAAAATTGTGGTGTTTGTTGAGTAGAATCCATGTTCCTATCGCGCGCTGGATGCTCACCAACTCGTTGGCCCACTCGCTCCCCTTCCTGACGTCTTTACTAGCGTGTCCCTCTATGACGATCGTATCCACCCAATGCCTTTTCTGATCCTCTTCCATAAATGCGTAAAGAGCATCGGCTATTTTCCTCATATTTGCCTCATTTTGCGGGTTCGCACGGTTATCCAAAACCTGATCTTCCTGCTTCTGCTGTCCTCCCTTGAACGTAAGTGTTTTCGAAGGTATGCGCATAAAGCCTTCGTTCTCCTCAATCTGCACCATTCCGGCTCGCTCGAGTTCCTTGAACTTACTCGCCACTTCTTTCATGATAAGCGGGCGCATATCCTTCCCGAGCTGCTCCTCCAGTTTTTTCTCATTCTCTTTGCTCTTGTCAAGGTCCACTTTGATCTCGTTCACCGTTGAGACCAGTCCCTTGTTTTCCTTCTCCAGATCTCCAAGACGATTCTGCTTGGCAGCAATGAGCCTGAATGTTACCTCTTGATGAACCTCTCTTACCAAACGCAGATCACCAATATCCGCAGGTGTTTCCTTCACTCCTTTTACGTATTTGTATAAATATTCGAAAGCGTCCCTATGTTCTTTTCCTGTATTTTCCGCGTCGTCAGGTACATTCGTCCCAAAGACTTCCTGAACTTCAAGCGTCCTAGGAATTCTATCAATCGCCTGACACAGAGAACAATCCCTTTTCCCGCACGACTTTCCTTCCTCATGCTCGTTTGATATTTCCTGCTGCAGTTTATCAAAGCCCTTACCGGGGAAGGCCTCCTGAAGTTCCTTGAGCATGACGATAGTTTCCTGAACCTGTTGATCTTCTACCATCAGATCACCTGAACCCGTTTTCCCTTTCGTTGCGTAAAGAGTGAGAGCGATGATGAAGAGAGCAAGGAACATGTCACTGACGCAAGGCCAGAAGTTCTCTTCTTGTTGAGAAAAGTGTCTACTCATATTTAAAATTAGTGTTTACCCGATGAATTGATGCTTCGCCCCCACACACACTTCAATCGCTTATTGATTTCCGCACTAAGATCAGACTTCAACCCTTCTAGAACCTCAAAATGGGCTTCAATGTCTTTCTTCTGTAAAGAATGAACGCTCTTTTGTTCCTCCCATGCACTATTGTAATTCTCATACTCTTTTCCATAATTCCCCAATCTCTCTCCCACTTCGACGTTTCTTGCGAGCGCCTGCTCCTTGATAAGAGTCAGATTTTTCTCGGCCTCATCCACATACTTGCTGAGTTTATCAAATAAATCGGTGGCCTTTTTGATCTCTTTGCGTCCATCATCAATCTGCCGCAAATCACCCTCAAATTTCCTCATATCTTCTACCAATCTCGGTAGGCTGCTGCTTACCATAGCTAGTTCACGCAAATTTTCCACCCCGCCGCACACGTTGTATGCCGCTTTATCCACCTCTGTGGCAAGTTGATGATACCTCTCCAGATCATCGCGCGTTTTTTCCTCCGTCTCGCGGATGCGTGAGATCGTAGCTTTCAACTCATCACTTCTCTGCCCTCCCTCGATCCAGTATGCAATTACGCGTTGCCTCTCCTCTGAATCACGTGCAAAATCGGATCTGTTCCGTTCCATTTGGTCAAGCATCCGTTGAATACGCTCTGATGCAGCATCGATGTCCGCACCACTCTTTGATTTTAAATTCTCTGTCGCCTTATGTAACTCTTTGTTTAAATCGTTCTGCTTTTCTATCTCTTTCTTAAATTCTCCCATCTTTCCCTTAAAATTTTCTATCTCCTTATCTAAATCTTCTGATGTCAGGTTCTGAGGCTGTAGCCTTGAAAGCATCTCCATCGTAAAAAGATTCAGGTCCTTTAAGTATTTTCTAAAGAAGTATTCGTAAAATCCTCTCAACCATATCAACAAAACGGTACCGCCAACCGCCCACATGCTCGGTTCTAGCACGAGCGGCAAATCCTTCATGATGGTTTCCTCCCGTAGATTCTCCACACGAAATAATGTTCCACATATCCCTAAAATGAGCAGGACAGATACAAAAATCCGGAGTCCGGAGGATGACCAACGTCCGAGCTCCTCCTGTAATGTCAGCTCATTGAGGTCATGCAGGCTCGGTAAACGGCATGCACCGTTCTCATCATCCAATGCACTTATCAAGGAAAAACGGCGTCTATCCAAAGGATCGTTACTCTCCTTCAACTTCTCCTTTTTTTTCTTCAACTTCTCCTCCTGCAGTAGCAAGTTTTGAGCTGCTTTTGGCTCGAGGTGTCCCGACCCAAGAGCCTTGTATTTTACTTCAAACTTTTTCAGTCCTCGACCGTATTCTTTCTTAAACTTTTTCAGTCCTCGACTATATTTCCCTATCCGTATGATAGACCACAACCACCCCAGAACTCCAAGGCAAAAGCACAGCTTAATAATGAATTCCATATCTGTTTATTCTAAGCACTCAATAACAAAGATAGACGATATCAATCAGATTTTTTGTTTAATGAAAAAGTATGTGCGCCGCCTCGCACGTAATTCTCCGCGCACGTTTTCCAAATTTTGATTCCATCTCTGCACACAATCCTTGGTCTTCTCAAAGCATCCAAGCAGAGCTTCCATTTCTTGACCTCGCTCAAGAAGGTGATCATGCGTTTTTTGAGTAATGTTCTCTATTACTTGCTTCCTCTCATTGAGCAACTTGAGAGAATTGCCCAATTCGCAAGCAAAAGCCTGAACAAGAGTATTGAAACCACCTAGCTTATCATTACTTCCTGTGGCAGCACTAAGCAGCGACTCCCCATCCTGTATCAGCTGCTGCAACCCGGAACAAGTCTTCTCCCACTGCTCCCGTGCGCTTTCGAGCACTTTAACATCGTTTGCTCGCGTAAACAGCCCCATAAGCTTTTTCTGCTCACTCGCCATACGACCGAGATTCTCATTATGCTTCACCAATTTGTCCCCAAATTTGCATCCGTCGTCTGCTATGCGCTTCAGGGTTTTATCTATCTCCTCCATCGCTCCCCATACCTTTAATCTCTCTACTTGCTGCATATGTTTTGCGCCGTCCGACATGCTATGCTCCATCTCAGCAATTAATCGAACTATTCTCGAACTCGCGTCGCAAAATCTGTCTATGACCCGACTCAGACAGTCCGTATATCCCTCGACAGCTCTAAAATACGGCTCATAATCCTCGTTGTATTTCCGGATAATTAAATCCATGCTGTCTTTGAGCAGTTCTTTCGAATCTTCCATTTCCTTTTCTCTCTGTTCTTCAAGCGTTTGCATTTGAAAACAGGGGACGAGTACATTGAGCGTGTACCTGTCCATGCGTTCTTCGAGTCGCTCGAACAGCATTTCATAGACACCTCGGAGCACCATCAGGATGAACGTTCCTCCTGTGGCGAACAAGCTCGGACTGAGCGCTATCGCTATCTTAGAGAAAATTTTCCCGTTAGAACCGCCTTCCAGCAGTTCCAGAGGATCTACACCCAACAAGACTCCATGCAAACTCAAAAGCGTTCCCACAATCCCCATGATAAGCATCGATGAAGTCATCGTATAAAATAGGCAAACGTCCATCCTTGTACGCTCATCCATCTCATCACACTCATGCCAATCATCAACAGACGGAAGTTGATTATTAACGAAACATTTCTCATTATTCAGGACGATATCAACACTGTCCCTAACACGCCGAGCGAGGTAATTCTTCTCCGGAAGCTTTTTCAATGCTCCACTATTTTGAAGTTCCCTTGCAATTTTTACAGGTGAATCCTTATTCCCCAATGGTAGCTTGTCTATCTCCTTAAACTCTTTCTTGAGCTGGCGCCGCAATCGCAAAATGCTCTTAATCCCTGCCAGGACCGCCAGCAGGATCAGTATCGTCAATACTACGCAAATGATCACAGGCACCACTTTCATCATTTAATCACAAATAAGTTCGGTCGAAGGAAACTATGCTGGATACGAGGCTATGTTTATTGCTCATCATTCATTCGATGGAGTGCATCCGGCGGGCGAGTCTCCCCTGTCCGGAGACTATTGTTGATTCCCCATCCGGTCATCTTGATCTCGGGCACTTCAAAAGCAAAGTTCGCCCATGAGGGCGTTGGTTTAGGCCTACCTAGAACATAAAGAGTCAACCTCAAATGATCCAGATCGCATTTTCTGGTAAAATCATCAATTTGCCCATGTATGTCCTTCATGTCGTTCGCTCTATCTCTGTAATATTTGTCCTTTTCTTCCCCTATACTTTTCTTTTCCTTGCTCGGCAGGAGTTCGCAAATGGTGTAAGAATCCAATTTTACCATACAACTTTCAACCTCTCTCGCATACAGTTGCTTTAATATCAAGGCAATCAATGCGCAAATAACCGCAGTCTTTGCCGGTTCCAACACAGATAATATGTCCTCCAACCTCATGTGCGATCCGTCGTCCACATCCAACACTCCATGCACCCCCAGCATTGTGCCGCATATTCCCATGATCAACAACACCGACACAACTGCGTGGAGCCATGTTGTGCTGCTGCGATGCGACTCCCGATGCAGAGAGAGCTCATGGAAATCGCTCATTTCCGGCAATACCGGCAGCAGAGTCTCACCATCCTTTTCGCTTTTCTTATTGCCTAGCCCATCGATGACTTTCCTACGTCTCTTCAAGTGCTTCGGCTGCCATTCAAAGTCTAATATCCACAGCCCTTTGTTGTTTGCGTTTTTTCCCTCTTCTTTAGACTCAAACTCCTTTTCTTCCCCTCTTTCTATCCCTATTTCCTCCCTCATGATCCCCACATAACTGAATAGGAACGCCAGTCCACCCAAAAGAGCCGCTCCTATTATGAGGAATACTGCCACATCTCTGACTATCTCTTCTTCCATAATCAGTTCCTACGGTATGATCTTTACCAACCCGTGATCATCACAATCATCACGATAAACGTCCGTACTACGTGTCGACATAGGCTGTCTATCACTTTCATGTACACACCTTTCATCCCCGAAGGATAAAGGTCTGTCGGTATGCGATTCAGGCAATCCTCCTTTTGCTCATTTAGTCGTTCCTCATACGCCAAAAGCTTCTCTTTGCCCTCCTCCAAAAAAGCGAGTGACTCATCATCCACTCTGAGAATTTCAGCGTTCGTTCTACGGAAATGCTGCAAAATCTCCTCGTCGGATCCTTGCCCCTTCCCGGACGGCAAGCATTGGAGCATCGTCTTTGCGAGATCCACCATACTTTCGAGTTTTTCTCCGCCCAACATCCCTTCCTGTGGCACGCCGTTCAGCCAGGCAGACAATTCATGGCATAACCGTCCCATCTCTTCCCAATCTTTTCTCCTCTTGTCCAATTCATCGCGCTTCCCCATCACTGCCTCCACCTCTCGGGAACGTTCACGGCATTCTAAAGCGTTCTTCACTTGCGCCTCACGTATACTCTGTAGTTTCTCCAGCATTTGAAGCATCTCACCGGAGTTTGCCCTCGTCGACACCGCATCTTCAAATCTCCTGCGCTTCTCAAATTCATTCTGAAGGACGCTAAGCTCCTGCCGAATAAGATCCGCCTGAGCCTTTTCCTGTTCCTGAGTACGAATGATGCCCTGGCGCAAAAAAACGATACGATCAGCCTGCTTAT
>CANQGG010000029.1 GCA_947601655.1 uncultured Akkermansia sp. | reverse complement strand
GCGGATCTCAAGCGCACGGTGAACTACGGAGCGGGCAGCTACACCGCCACGAGCAACGCGAGCGGCAGCAGCCTGGGTGCGATGTGGGAACTCACGTATGACTTCCACCCGGTGAAGGGCAACAAGAGTAACATCCTCCAGCCGCTGTTCAATGTGGCAGTGATGCACACGAGCATGGATGGCTTCAGCGAGAAGAATGCGGGGAACGTAGGCCTTGCCGCAGAGAAGCAGACGCGCGACACGATGACGCTGGGTCTTGGGCTGCGGTGGCTGGCGGCGATCAACTCCGCGAAGGCAGTCAACCGCACGGTGAACACGGAGGTGCATGCGAACGTGGCGCAGGACCTGGGAGACCGCCGGAGCGTAGCGAACGTGGCGCTGCTGGCAGATCCGAACTTCACGCAGAGCGTGTACGGCTCGAAGGCGGGCAGCACGGCGTTCCAGTTTGGCGCGGGAGTGAACGTGCCTGTGACGCCGAACTCGCATATCTACGTGAATGCGGGAGGCGAGCTGCGAGAGCACGCGAACGCATGGAACGCCGCGCTTGGCGTCCGCATGGGCTTCTGAGGAGAAACTGCAACTGGTCTTCTCAAAAGAAACAACACACACAACAGGTAAATGCAGTGCCGCTCGTCGGGGAAACCCGGCGGGCGGTTCTGTCGGTACAGCAGTGAATATCTCAGGCAGTCTCCTCCCCTATCGCCTCAATCAATTTCCCCTCCGCGCTAATCTCGTGTTTCATACACCGCCTGACAGACATCGCCCAACCACGCCGAAATCAATAAAAAAGAGCTCGATACGTCTCATGGACGCATCTAACTTAATAGCCTCCATATATTGCGAAGTACGAGAATGAAGTTTTCTCTTGTAGACAGATATTTCACAAACACCTCTAAAGCGTCGACAGTTAGTCGCTACCTGAGTAGAGCAATTAAGCAAAAATGGGATTAAATCCTAAAGTTTTGCTTTATCAGGATACCTTAATTCGTGGTATCACGGTAGAAATCGAGTATGCGAGCAGGAATCCCTTCAAATCCCGTGCGGACGACTCGCGTGACACCTCGACCTTCGACATCTTGACCTTCTTCCGTGGTATATGTATTCAAACTCACAAGCTCCCCACCACGATAAGAGAGTTGCATGTTTAATATGCCCGAAGCTTCTATTTGAAAGTCTATCTCATTTGAATCTTTGTAATATGCAACAGCCCTTTTATCGGTAAAAACATATGCTATGCGTTTATAGTACAAGAACCAACGAACGACAGGATAAACCATCAAACCAATAATGAGAAGCAAAGCCCCCCACCGAGTCATCGCGCCTTGATGGATGAAATCGTACGCTTTTTGCAGAAATGCATAGTTCTCCCCATATTCTATACATCCACTCCAAAAAATCAAAAGTATGACGCTCGGGAGTATGTAAAAGACGATGGAATTCACATTAAGGACGGGGACCACCGGCTCTCCCTGCCAGTAGATTTTTTCATCATTATTCAGGAATTGTGGATTATCCTCCATCTCGATCTTAAATAGGGCCGGAGGGGTTCGAACCCTCGACCAAAGGATTATGAGTCCTCTGCTCTGACCGCTGAGCTACAGCCCCGCGCGGATGGTACAAAAAAGAGCCACAATATGCAAGCGCAAAATCGCTATGATCTCAAGAAAATAGGCAGAAGCAAAGACGAGACTCAGGAAAGGAAGGAGACGAGGCAAGGAGCGTCTATCGCAGAGGGAACAAATGTCAATCGCAATCAAAACCTCAATCCTGAAGTACTGCCGGTCTCCGTATGGAGTCGCCCGGAAAATCGGCCGGACTCAAGAGACGACGGATTACTCCATTCATCAGACAGGGATGTGGCATCCTCTTCCTCCGCCAGAGCCGTGAAAAAAGCTGAGGAGCGTCTGCGCGGACTAACACGCTGCACAGTAGTGCCCACAACCCCCTGAGCATCACCGGGACGCAGGGACCGGGCGCTCTCCTCAAGAGCACAGGGAGCGACAGAAGCAATGGCAGGGGAAGAAGAACCGCCCTGCTGCCATATCCAAACGCCGGCGCAGAGAGCGCCGAGACTGAAAGTGGAAGCGCCAAGGGCTATACGACGTATGCCTACTCTGTCCATAAACATGACGACCTGCTCCCAGAGGAGAGAGCGAGTACTACGGCAAACGGTCTCGCGGACTACGCGCTCGCGGAAGTCATACAGGAATCGCTCCTCGAAACAAGCTTCTGGCGTAGCCTCCACGAGCAAGGACCTCAAAAGAATGCGAAGTTCTTGCTGCTCATCATCCTGCCCAGATTGTGAAAGATGCTTCTCCATGGAAAAAAACACCGGTTGACCTTGCAGTTGTCATATAGACGCCGATTTGTTAGCCTCCGTTGAAAAAAATCATGTTTTTTTTGTTTCAGCCGGAATTTTTTTACGAGCAAAGGAAAAAACGGCATCCTTTTGCTCATTGATTTGAACGTAGGAATCAACGATCTGATGGTGGAGCAAACGCATTCCTTCCTCAACGATCCACGCGTCAACAAGCGCCTCGCCACGCTGAACAGTTTTCCTGCGGTTCAGCAGTGTGTTTTTCGCCATATTTTGCATAGCGTCAATATCATACAAAACAGCCCCTTCAACACTTTCAACAGCGGGGTCAATGTTGCGCGGCACAGAGAGATCAATCAAAAAAAGGGGTTTCCCCCGGCGGGCGGCACACGCACGCCGGATGACCGAAGCGCTGACCACATACACCGGAGCGGCAGTCGAAACGATGACGATATCGATGGATTCGAGGTAGGGTATCCATTCCGAGAAGCGTATGACGCTGCCACCGACACGTTCTGCAAGATCCACGGCACGGTCGTACGATCGATTGGCCACAAATATACTTTTTGCCCCCCGAGAAACAAGGCTCTGCGCGGTGGAACGAGCTACATCCCCTGCCCCAACGATGAGGACACTTGATCCATCCAAATCGCCGAACACCTGCTGAGCAAGGTGGACTGCAGCAGCGCCGACAGAAGTGGGCCCAACCGTGAGAGGCACGCAGCTGCGCACTTTTTTTGCAATTGAAAACGAACGTTGAAAGATACGATTGAGTGATCCTGTAGCCGTCCCGCATGCACGCGCAGCGCAATAGGCATCCTTGAGCTGACCGAATATTTCCGTTTCTCCGATAACCATCGAGTCTAACCCGGCCGCGACAAGAGCGAGGTGTCGCAAAGCTTTCTCGGCCACAAACAGATAAAAACTGTTTCGAAAGATATCCTTCATCTCTCCTGCAATGATATCCAGAACGGCTTCCGCTGCGATTTCCGGGCGCTTGCTCTCGAAATAAACCTCTGTGCGATTACAAGTGGAAAGAAGCACACATGAGTCCACGCAAGAGGCGCGATGTAGGTCCTCCATGGTTTTGGTCAGCAGACGTTGCGGAACGGCAAATTGTTCTCGTGTCGCCACAGGTGAGGTGCGGTAATTGATACCAAGGCAACAGAATCTTTGCTCTTCTTCGTCCATTATTCCTTCTCAGCGCAGCAGATTGTTTCCACCAGGCTCTCAATGGTATGCAGAGGGGCTTCCATATCAACTCGCATACCGGCTTCCTTCAGGGCTCTGGTGGTGATGGGCCCCATACTGGCGACACGACAGCCTTTCGGCAGGTGAAGCCCCATTTTTGTGAAGTAGCGCACAGTACTGGAACTGGTGAAAGTGATAAGATCCGTTCCCTGCGCTAAAAGTCGCTCTGCAAGGAGAGAATCGGCTGCCTCCACATCATACGCGATGCACTCATCCACAATAGCCTTGCGTTTAGTCAGTTCATCAAAGATGAGACGCCTGGCCTGCTGGGCGTGCACCCAGAGCATAGTGCAATGCGCCAAACCTCCAAAATCGTCCTTCTTTCGGTCAAACTCCTCAATGAGTTTTTCTGCCACGGCTTCGCGAGGCGCAACATCCACCATGAGTCCACGCTTACGCAGCTCGGCAGCAGTACCGGGACCCAACGCTGCAATGCGCGCACCGCCCAAATCCCTCAAATCCTCATACACAGCAAAAAAAGCGTCAAAAAATTTTTGCACGCCATTCGGACTGGAGAAAACAAGCCAATCGTGATGACGTGCATTCACCACTGCTTCAGCAAACGCATGTCGGTCTGTCGGCGGGACAACACGCAGCATGGGAAGAGAGACGACCTCTGCCCCCTGTTCATAAAGTAGCTGCGAAAGGCGCCCTGCTTGTTCACGGGCGCGAGTCACAACAATACGACGTCCGACCAGAGGCAAATGTTTGCGCCAGTCAAGCTCCTCTGCTAAATTCACCACGTCGCCGACAACGATGACAGCTGGAGAACCAATGGCGGCAGTCTCCGCAGCATCTGCGATGGTGGCAACCGTGCCACGCACACAACGTTGGCGCGCCGTGGTGGCCCATTGAATGACGGCAGCGGGAGTCTCCGGAGCCTGTCCTCCCTGAATCAATTGATCCATCATCTCCCTGAGGTTCCCCATGCCCATGAGTACCACCTTCGTCCCGGAAGCAGCAGCTAGGGCATTCGTCTGTACCGATGCGGTTTCTTTCCCCTCCATCTCATGCCCGGTGACCAGGGTTAGCTGAGAGGCCAGCGAGCGATGCGTCACAGGGATACCGGCGTACGCAGGCCCTGCCAGCGCAGAACTAACACCCGGCACGACTTCAAAAGGGATTCCGGTCTTCTGCAAGAACAGAGCCTCTTCTCCCCCGCGACCGAACACGAAGGGATCTCCCCCCTTCAGGCGCACAACGCAGCGGTACTCCTCCGCCTTCTGAACAAGCAACGCATTGATCTCTTCCTGTGACAGAGTATGCTTATCTCCTCGTTTCCCGGCATCCACCAATTCGCAGTTTCTCTTGCAGTGGTTCAGGATTTGCAGCGAAATGAGAGCATCGTACACCACACAATCCGCCCGCTCAAGAAGCTCCGTCCCTCGCACGGTCATGAGTCCGGGATCACCGGGTCCCGCTCCCACGAGATACACGCATCCTGTCGATTTCTCACCGCTCATATAGCTGACTGCTCCGGCTGTACAAGACTTGTTTGCATCTGCTCAGACGTTTCCGGCGACTCTTGTGTAACGGGCAGCTGAGGCTTGGCTGGTTCCTCCTCAGATTGTAGTGTGCCGGAGGTTGAAGCCGTGGTCTCCTCCGCCTCAGGCATAGGCGAACATTCCGGTGCAGCGGGCTCATCCGGTGCATTCGCCAGACCGGTTCGACCTTCGGATGCCGCAACCGAAGGCTCCGGCTGCTGAGGCTCGACGGGTTGTGGCGAGGAAGGCTCCGAACGGATAGGCGGTGCTGGTTCAGGTTCCGGACCACCATCCGTGGGGGGAGGCGTATTCGCCATCCTCGGTTCTTCCTGCTCGGAAGCTCCGGCAGCATTGCGTCCGAGGCGGATAAGCTCCGATACCGTCACAAGTTTGAATCCACGGGCTTGCAACCCCTTGACCACCCCCTCTACGGCAGCCAGGGTGCTGCCGTGAATATCGTGCAGGAGAATGATCGACCCGTTGCGCGCGCCGTTTACCGCGCGGCTAATGACCGTCCCAACTCCGGGGTGTTTCCAATCCACTGTGTCCACGTCCCACAGAATGGAGGGCATGCCGTACTGCTGCATCATGAAACTTGTCACCGCCTTGTTTGTGGCGCCGTAGGGCGGACGCATCACGCGCGGAAGATGCCCCGTGGCCTGCCGCACCACTTCGGATGTGCGGTTCATTTCGGAAATGATCGTGTCACGACTTTTGCTGGTGAGCTTGATATGGCTCCAGGTGTGCGAGCCGATTTCATGCCCCTCTGCTGCAGCGCGAGCTAGAATCCCTCTGTTGCGCGCAGCGTTCTCACCAAGGACAAAGAAAGTGGCTTTTGCTCCATATTGCCGCAGAATATTCAACACCTTCGGCGTGTACGCCGCGCTGGGGCCGTCGTCAAAAGTAAGCGCCACATACTTCCCCGGCACGCTCACGCGCGCGATACGAGCCCCGGGAACCTGCGGCACGAATGACGGCTGAGGAGCCACTGTGACCGGGGGGGACTGTACTACCTCTGCCGGTTTCCAGGGGGCGGGCTTTACAACCGACTGAGAAGGCTGTACAACTTGCTGTTCAGGCGTTTCCTGTTTTACCTCTTTTCGCGTATGCGTACACGCTGCGAGCGCAACGACCGCCAGAATCATGAAAAACTTGCTTTTCTCCATAAGGAATACGCCGTGTATTGTACGCCTCTGCCCCTGGATTGACAAGCGCGAATTCTTCGACTCACTTCGCTTTTCAGGAGCGGCAGAGGGGCGCAATCATTTCAACAGGTGATGCCCACGCAGCACATAGTGTACGCCGCTACCCACCGTGAGCAACACGCTTCCCCACAAGAAAATGCCACGGCACCACTCTCCCCCCACGCCTGTGGAAAGCCAGCGTAGCGGCTGAGGAGCGTTCCCACCATACGCCAAATGGAACAGACAAGCAATGCAGAAGCCCAGCTGAAGTCCTGTTTTCCATTTGCCGGAGCGGTCTGCCGCAAGCGCCTCCCCCCGCAGCGCGGCAAGCTGCCGTAATCCCGTCACCAAAAATTCCCGAAATAAAATCAGAACTGTCACCCAGAACGGACACATCCCAACCGCACTTAAGTACACAAAAGCCGCGCATACCAGAATCTTATCCGCGAGCGGGTCGAGGAGCTTCCCAAGGTTGGTTACCAGACCGTACTTTCTGGCTAAATGGCCGTCAAAAAAATCACTGATTGCGCCGACCACAAAAGCCCAGAGTGCAATGCACGCAGCAACAGAGACAGGAGAGAACCATGCTCCCCCTTCCATGACCTCCACGGCCACGCTCGTCGGCACATCACCAACCGCAAGAGCGACCGTAAACACAAACACTGTCCCCAACCGGGTTACCGTGATCCTATTGGGCAAATTCATCTTCCCCCTTATACCCCCGCCATCCTTCCTGAGCAAGACAAAAAGAAAAACAATCCGAGAAAAGAACCGGGGCGCTCACTCCCCGCCTGGCTACGGGTGGCGGGAATCGAACCCGCGTTACATGCTTGGGAAGCACGTGTCCTGCCACTGAACGACACCCGCAAGACAAACTGTGCCCGTGAGTTTAATAAGCGAATGCGAGCTTGTCAAGCGAAAAGAAGACGCAACAGAGCAAACGCACACAAAAACTAGGATGAACTCTTCACTGTACGGAATCCGTTATCAAGGGATTACTGTTTCCTCATCCCATGGATATGGAACGCGAGAAATTTATGGATGCCCGCGTTCATCATTAATGTCAACCGGTAAAGGTGTCACTCAGTATACCGAAACTTCGGGCAACCCGGAATAATAGTGAGCTTTGACGGGGGTCCGTTTGTCAGTAGTCCGGGGTGAGATGGACTTCATGTCCTCATTCATCCGGGAAAACCGATTTTCAGGCTTGTTTTCCCTGCCCCGCTACACTCTATGACTTCTCCGCATTGCCCCGCAGAAGAAAGTCACGATATGAAGCTTGCTTCATTTTCTTGCACTTCTTTTTCTTGACAATGCTCAGCTATCATGTATGATGGCGCCGCACGGATATGAAGCATACTTCATATCCCCCCCCCGGAGAGGATATGGACAGGAATCTCACATCGTTGTTCGTGATGAAATTGATTGTGGACAGAGCCGCAACACTGTACATGGCTCGTGCGGACTGTCCTGTCACATCGGCCCAGGGTCGCGTAATCATGTATCTGGAAAAACAGGCGCCTCGATGCGTTCCTCAACACGAGTTGGAAGCATTCATGGGTGTAAGCCACGCAACGGTGAAGGGACTTGTTACGCGTCTGGAGGAGAAGGGATACGTGCGCACGGCTTTTGACGGAGAGGACGGCAGAGTCAAAAATGTGTACTTGACGGAAGCTGTGCAGCGAGACAAGGAGAAGGTGCGCTCACTACTGCAGAAAATCGAAAGGCAGGTGATGAAAGGTTTTTCCGCGCAGGACAAAAAGAACATGCGCAGGATGCTGGAAAAGATGTATGAAAACATTTCTTAACATATGAATACTCATGTCAAAAAAATTGGAGGCCTTTTAGCAGGACTCGTAACAATCGGACTCGCCGGCTGCGAGCAGAAGGATGAAAAGCAGAATGCCGCTCAGACCCAGGCAGCGACTGCAATGCCTCCGCTCTCCGTGAGCGTGATGAACCTCCAGAAACAGGATGTTGCGCTGGAAAGCACCTGGTTCGGGCATTTGCGAGGCGTGGAAGAGGCCAGCATCAAGCCTGAAGTGACGGGGAAGCTCCTGCGCCAGGAATACTGGGACGGAACTCTCTGCAAGAAGGGCGAGGTGCTCTTTGAGATCGACCCGGAGAGTTATCAGGCCGCCCTGGGTCAGGCAGAAGCGGCGGTGAGCGTGGCTCGCGCCACAGTGCGACAGGCTCTTGCGGCTGATGATCAGGCAGCCAAAGACGTCGAACGCTATGAAAAACTCGTAAACACAGGCTCCATCTCTGAAAAGAATTACACAGACGCCCTGCATGCACGCCGCCGCACCCAGGCCGCACTCGCCGTAGCTCAGGCATCTGTAAATCAGGCGGAAGCACAGCTTCAGAACGCGCGTATCAACCTGAATCGTTGCACCATCCGCGCTCCCTTCACCGGTGTAGCTTCCAAATCCAACGTCTCTACCGGCGACCTCATCACCGCCGGAGGCCCGACGCTTACCACGATGTCATCCATCGACCCCATTCGCGTGGATTTTGTGGTGCCGGGCAAGCAGGTGCTCAGCGAGGTTCTGGCTCCCTCTTACGATCCGGAAAAAGGCATGGTCACACCGGTGACACACTTCCGGGTGGTGCTGGAGGACGGAAGCGTCTATGAGCACGAGGGTAAGGTAGTGGCGGTGGACAGTTTTGTGAACAGTTCGACGGGTACCGTGAATTTCATCGGTCACTTGCCAAACCCGAACCTCAAGTTGCGCTCCGGAGCAGCGGTGCGCGTGGTGGCAAACACCGGCACGGTGAAGAATGCTCTGCTGGTACCGAGTCGTGCGCTCGTATCGGCCATGAACCACCGCTTCATCTATGTCGTGGGTAAGGACAGCACGCCATACGGCATCGATGTGATTCCGGCGCAGGAGGTGAATTTGGAAATGCCGAATGGCGACGGTAAGAAAACGGTGATGCCGATGCAAATCATCCGGGGACGCGTGAAGCCCCTGGAAGATACGCTCAAAGAGCTCGGTTTCGATGACCCCACACAGGTGCAGGTGATCGTGGAGGGAGGGCAGATGGCGGCTATCTATGCCCAGGCAAACACAGCTATGCGTGCTGCCGGAGCCCCCGGCGGCTTCGGCACGGTAAATCCTTCTCCTTTCGTGTACGCGCTGCCGATGACAACAACACCATCTGTTACGGCAAAAAAACAGTAAAAGAGCAGAATCATGAGCGCCTATTTTATCAAACACCCGGTGATTGCCACCGTGATTGCAGTGGTGACAACACTGCTGGGCATTGTGTGCCTGCTCAACCTGCCGATCTCGCAGTACCCGGAAATCACCCCGCGCATCATCCAGTTGCAAACGATGTTCCCGGGGGCAGATGCGCAGAGTGTGGCAGATTCCGTGGGCACCCCGCTGGAACGCCAGGTCAACGGCGTGCAGCACATGGACTACATGACTTCCGTATCCTCCAACAACGGTGTGTATAACCTCATGGTTGTTTTCGAGCCTTCGTCCGATACGGATATGGACCAGATGCTCGTGAATATGCGCTACGGGCAGGCGCAATCTCAGATGCCGTCGGAAGTGATGAACTCCGGCATCACGATTCGCCAGCAGCCGGGTCTGCCTCTCATGCTCTACGGTCTCACCTCCCCGGATGGCAGCTACAACTCTGTGGATCTCGCAAACTACGCGCAGGTGAAGCTTGTGGATGAAATTAAACGCGTGGAGGGTGTCGGCGAAGTGGCAGTTTACGGTGCCGGACGCTACGCGATCCGCATCTGGCTGGACACGGTCAAGATGAGTCACTTCAACATTTCTCTGGCCGAAGTGCGTGCAGCTATATCCAAGCAGAATATGACCAACCCCGGCGGCAAGATCGGCGCTGATCCTGTGCCCGATGGCCAGGAGAAGACTATCACCGTGCGCACGCAGGGTCGCCTTACAAATCCTGAGGAATTCGAAGAGATTATTGTACGGCAGGAGGCGGATCAAATCGTCTATCTGAAAGACATTTCCACCATCGAGCTCGGCTCGGAAAATTACTCCGCGACCGGACGCCGAAACGGTCAGGTGGCAGCCTCCGTCGTGATTTTCCAATCACCGGGGTCGAACGCTATCGAAACGGTGGATCGTGTGACAAAGCTTCTGGAGAAAAAAACGGCAACCATGCCTCAGGGCATTCAGGGATCCGTAGCGCTGGATACAACGACCTCGGTCCGCTACTCCATTGAGGAGATTAAACACACGTTTGTTGAGGCTATCATTCTGGTGGCTCTTGTGGTATACATGTTCCTGCAAAACTGGCGCGCCACGCTTATTCCGCTCATCGCCGTCCCGGTGTCACTGGTCTCGACTTTCTGCGTATTTCCCCTTCTTGGGTTCACACTCAACACGATTTCACTGCTCGGTATGGTACTCGCCATCGGGTTGGTGGTGGATGATGCCATCGTGGTGGTAGAAGCTGTACAGCACCACATCGACAAGGGGCTCAAACCGCGCGTGGCCGCCTTCGCTGCCATGCAAGAGGTGAGTGGTCCGGTAATTGCAATTGCCCTTGTACTGGCGGCGGTATTCCTGCCGGCGCTCATGCTTGAGGGTATCACCGGTACTCTGTTCAAGCAGTTCGCTATTACGATCGCCATTTCCATGCTGATCTCGGCGTTCAACGCACTCACACTTTCTCCGGCCCTCTGTGCTCTGCTGCTTAAACCGAGCTCACAGAACAAAAGTATCTTCCGTCCCTTCCACTGGCTCTTCAATAAGTGCTACAACGCCACGGCGAACCTCTACACGCGCATCTGTGGTGGACTCGCCCGCAAGCTCATCATTTCCATGCCCCTGCTGTTGCTCCTGTGGGCGGCAATCAAACCCGTGGCGAGTCGAGTGCCGGGCGCGTTCCTGCCGGATGAGGATCAGGGCTTCCTTATGGCCGCGCTTGTCATGAAACCCGAAACCTCTCTGCAGGTGGCTATGGAGCAGGATAAAAAGCTCGAAGAGGCTCTCTACGACCCCTCCGTCGTAAAAAATCTTACCTCCGTCGTTGGGATCAATATCCTCAACATGGTGCAAACTCCCGGTGCGTGCATCGCCTTCGTCGAGCTCAAGGATTGGAGCGAGCGCCCGGAAACAGCGCAGGAAATTCAGAAGAGGCTCTCTGCCCGCGTGCAGAAGGCCGGTCTGGACGGCACTGCTATGGTTCTGGTGCCCCCCGCCATCCCCGGTGTGGGCACGGCAAATGGTGTGGCCCTGGTGCTGACGGATCTGGAAGGTCAGGGAGTGCCGTTCCTTCACGAACGGGTGAAAACCTTTGAAGCCGCGGCTCGACAGCGGCCGGAGGTCGCCATGTGCATGGACATGATGATGGCTGACACGCCGCAGAAATATCTCGAGCTGGACCGCGAGAAATGCCAGTATTACAAGGTAGACATCAGCGCGGCCAATGGCATCCTCGCCGCCTACTACGGTTCTTCATTCGTGAATTTCTTCAATGCCTTCGGGCAGCAGTGGCAGGTCTACATCCAGGCCCAGGGTGCCGATCGCGCCGACCTGCAGCAAATGGACGGCTTTTTCGTCATGAATGCCGATGGTCAGCGCGTACCGCTCTCGGTGCTCGTGAATGTGAAGGATATCGCCGAAACGGAATTCGTGATGCATCACCAGGGATACAACGCTGCCAAGATCAATGTGATGCCTAAGCCGGGGTACTCCACACAGCAGCTCATGGATGCTATGGAGGAAGTCTACGCACAAACGATGGATCCCTCCAAAGTCGGCTTTGACTACCAGGATATGAGCTTCCAGGAAAATAAAGTGCGCAACAGCACGGGTCTCGGTACGATCTTTATCATGTCAGGCCTCTTTGCCTTCCTTATTCTGGTAGCGCTGTATGAGAAATGGCCGCTTCCTATTTCAGTGTTCATGACGGTACCTATCGCAGTACTGGGGGCGTATGCCGGGCTCGCCTTGTGGCATTTGGAACTGAACCTGTACGCACAGGTAGGACTTGTGATGCTCGTGGGACTTGCGGCAAAGAATGCCATTCTCATCGTGGAATTCGCCAATCTTGAAATGGAGCGCGGCAAAAACCTCATGGAGGCCACGCTGATTGCGGCGCGCCTGCGTCTGCGTCCCATCCTCATGACCTCGCTTGCGTTCATATTGGGCTGTATTCCGCTGATTCTCTCCAGCGGCTCGGGAGCTCTGGCGCGCAATTCCATCGGTGTGGTCGTAGTGATAGGCATGACGGTCGCGACACTGGTGGGTGTTTTCCTCATCCCATGCTCATACGTCTTTGTGATGCGTCTTTTCCGCATTAAATTCAAACTCAACGAACTTGGGGAAGACCCGGACGAGCAAGAGGCTCGCGTATATCTTGCTGCTCACTCCCGGGATGAAAACTAAAATCAACTTGCAACCATATGCACGAAAAGGTATGATAAAACCAGCTATGAAACAATATACTGCCCTAGCCCTGTTATGCATTGCCACTTTCGGGGCAACATCCTGCTCCTTTGGTCCGAAATGGAGAAAGCCAAAGATGCCTGTGCCGGCACAGTTCCGTGGTGCTTCCTTTGGTTCCGGGAATATGGCAGATCTTCCGTGGCAGCAAGTACTCAAGGATTCCAACCTCGCCGCCCTTCTCTCCGACGTATTCAATGCCAATCGCAACCTCGCCGCCCTGCAGCACAACGTCGAAGCTGCCAGACAGTATGTTACAATCGCCCGCGCGCCACTCTTTCCATGGGCAGGCTACAGCGCCTCCACCAGCAAAGGCATGAACCAACAGAGCGGTGCCGGTATCGCGCAGACGGGTGGCATCACCGCAAACCCGGGGTCCGCCGCGCTCTCTGCCTCGTGGGAGCTCGACTTGTGGGGCAAGACGCGCAAGGGGGTGGAGAGCGCCACGGCGAGTGCTCTCTCTGCTCAGGAACAACTGGCGAATTTGCGCGTTTCTCTGCTGCGGCAAGTGGCCTGCGGTTATTTGCAGTTGTTAATGCTCGACGAACAACTTCGCATCGCGCACGACGCCGTAGAAAGCTATCGTGAATCCCTCAGCCTCTTCCGCAATCAGCTGGAAGGCGGGGTCGGGGACAAGCTCCAAACAGCTTCTGCCGAAGCAGCTCTGGCTGCGGCGGAAGCAGCCGTGCCTGTGCTGCAGATGCAGATAGCCGAATTGGAAAACACCCTCAGTGTGTTGGCTGGTCGCGTACCGGGGCATATTTCACGCGGTGGCAGTCTGCAGAGCTTTGCTGAGGCCAGCCGAGTGGCAGCAGGCATCCCTGCTGATGTGTTGGCACGGCGACCGGATATCCGCGCCGCAGAGCAGGATTTGCGCGCAGCCAATGCCGACATCGGGGTGGCGATATCCTCTTATTTCCCAAGTATCAGCCTTACCACCGCTGCTGGCTATGCCTCTGCCGACCTGCGCCATGCCATCATCCCCCATCGTACCGGCTGGGGCATCGGCGCCTCCCTCACAGGACCTATTTTCCAGGCTGGCCAGCTTCGTGCCAACACCCGTGCTAAAAAAGCCCTCTTCCTTGCGGCAAAGGCAAGCTATGAACAGACGGTGCTGAATGCCATGGCTGAAATTTCCACGACCCTCACGAATCGCCAGAAACTCGCTGAGGTCATCACAAAGCAGGAAGCAGCAGTAGAAGCGTATCAGGAGAGTGTGAAGCTATCCATCGACCGCTACAAAACAGGAATTGCCGCATACTTCGAAGTATTGCAGGCACAGCTGCTCCTCTTCCCGGCACAGCAACAGCTCGCTTCCTATCGCTACCAGTATGCTGCATGCATCCCCACGCTTTACACCCAGCTTGGCGGAGGCTGGCGATGGTGATGTGATGGATTCAAGGCACACACTGTTACTTTCCTGATAAGGGTTGCTTTTTGGTGCAGACGGCGCGCTTCTCAGTCGTGTCGTGGCGGTCCTCATTGTAGCAGCGGGAGTGTTGTCCCGGTGCGATTCGTCGATGAATGGACGCAGTCTTGGTATTGCTGCCAATGACATTTTTCCACCGTGTCAGGAAAGAACCTTCCCTCAAAGCGGAAAGTACAGGAGATTAGAGCCGAATTTCAGCCCCCGCACCGGTAAACAGTCGGTGCTTTTCTGCCGATTTGCGCACTTGCAGTCTGATTACATGCTTGCCATCGGAACGAATTATAGTGTAGAATGGGAAGAGGCTGGGATGTCGATATCTGGTAGCTGTAGTCATTTCTGCGTCGGAGGTGGCTTGTGGGGTTGCGACACCCGGTGTAAATATCAAACGAGGAAATCGGTATGACCTCCAATCTTTTCAAAATGATGTTCGCAGTCGTGGCGGCGGTGGCCCTTGGTTTTGTGAGCTATCCGTTGGGCGGAATGATCATGGATCTGCTGCAATGGAGAAATGATTCTGCAGTCGCCGCCCAGCGCAAACTGGATGACGAGCGTAACCGCCGCCTCAACAGCAACCGTCTCGTTTCCAACGACTCTCCCTCGCAGGAGACTATCGTTATCTCCGACAACTCTACCGATGACTCTTCTGCCGATGATTGGCAGCAGGGATTTGATGATTCGGACGTTGACACCGATAGCAGCACAGAACCAGAGAGTTCTTCCTTCATGTTTGCAGATGGTGACCCAGCGCTGGTTGGCATCACGGAGGAAAAAGATGCCCCGGAGGTGGCGGGACAAACCGACGTCGTGCCGGAATCTCCATCAGCCGCCCAGCGCGGCACAATGACGACTTCCGGGAAAAAACTCGCCGAAGTCCTGGAAAAGAACAAGGATTCCAAACCTTACACTAACAATGAATTTTCTGCCCAGTCGTGGACATCTCCTTCGCAGGTCTACTCGACTGTCTCCAAACGAGTGCTCGGCAAGCTGGGGGAAAAGCCCTCCCAGGAAGAAATCCTCACCTTCCTTTCCTCCCCGGAGAATCGACGTGACCTCGCCATCATCTCTCTGTGCCGCAAAGCGGGTTTGGGGGAATTGGCAGAGGTGACCTCTGATCCCATGGGGGCGAATGTTGTTGCCTCTCTTGCATCAAATTTGCAATGGCTCACGGATACCCTTTATTCCGGACCTACCAATTCGCTGGCCAAGGGATTGAAATACCTCGCCTCGATCTGTGCCAACAGGGGGGCTGATCTCAACGATCCCGTCACACGTCGCATCGCCATCACCACTGCCACAGAGTTTGCTCGCGAAGGATGGTCAGAAAAAGATATGCTTGAACGCTTCTCCTATTACGATTCCAGCTATCGTGAGGGAAAATTAAACAAAATTTTCGACACGCTCGATTATTGGGAAACCCGCATCGTGACCGGCAACCGAGAGTGCTCAAGTTGGGGCAGCCCCCGTTCGCTCGCCTGGCAGCGCGACAATGTGCGTCTCCCCGCTGAGGGCTATCTGAGTGCTTGCACGCAGCTCGTTTACCGACTGCGCAATGTAGCGGGCGATTCCGTTTTCTCGGGCGACTATCTTGCCCCTATCCGAGCTGCAACTAATGATATCACGGCCCTGGCGTACCGCGAAATAGGCGGTGTGTGCGGCGCTTGTTCACATTATGGGGCCTACGGCGCCCTGGCAGCAGGTATCCCGGCCATGACGATGGGCGAACCGGGACACTGCGCGTATGCTGTACGTGTGGGGAATGAATGGAAAATGAGCTATTCAATTTACTGGCAGCATGGCATGCATAAAACCTTCTGGGGACTGCACGATTGGGAGTTTCTCATTCTCGCACAGGATCTCTATTCAGACAAATACACCACCCTGGCATCTGATTTGCTTTCCGACGTCGGTTCTTTCCTGGCGGCACGGCGCTTGACTCGCTCTGCTTTCGATTGCTTTGATGCGGCTGTGCAGCTGCAACCGCGCAACTGGCCGGCCTGGTTAGCCTTCGCTGGCTTTCTCAAACAGAAAGCTCCCACAGATAAAAAACGCTGGGTGGATCTCCTTAGCCGCATCACCGATACTATCGGCGACAAATACCACAATGTTGCCGCCACCTTCGAAGCACGCTATATCTACCCGCAGGTGCTGCCTCTTATCCCAAACCTTTCTGAGCGCAACAAACTCTTTGCTGCCTTCTTCAAGAAGTGCGAGAGCTTTGGCATAAACCATTGGGATATTGATCCACTCCTAGATGCGCAATTTGAGGGCTGTAAAACGAATGAAGATCGCCTGAAGTTTATGAAATCAGTGCTCTCCACCCTCATTTCAAAGAAGGATTACTCCGGCGCGGCTCTGGCGTGGGGGATGAAAGCCGCCGGAAAAGTGGACGATGGAGACACAGCGGCAACCGAAAAATTTCAACAGGACTTCAGTAAACTTCTCACCTCTTTTATGAGCCGTATGGGTTCCGGCAAAAAGGATATGGAGGCCACCTGGGCAGGCCTGGGCGAAGCCATCTTCACTGCTGGTCAAAATGGTGATACAAGCACTTTCCAGGCCATCGGCAAGATCGCCCTCAACAAGTGCAAAGCTAAATTCCCTAAATATAAATTCAAGTTCCGCGCTTTCCCTGGCAAAGTAGTCTCCTCCACCGGTCTCATCACTACCGCTGTCACGTTGGATGAAGGCGGAGTGAAACAATCCTGCCTCCACTGGGGCGTGTTGCAAAAGAATGGCGGGCGTATCCCCTTTAAGTTTGAAGGGAAAAACGGCATCAAGGTGAAGCTTGATAAAGCAAGCGACCTCACTGGTCTTGTCGCGCTGTTTGAGTGTCCCATCGCAAAGGATCGTCCTTTTCATTTGGAGGTGTCAGATGATGGTCAAAACTGGGTCGATACCCAGGTGGATCCGGAAATTACCGATAAAATTATGCGCTTTGACCTGAAAAAGGCAGATACAAGTGGTCGTTTCGTGCGCCTCATCCGCGAAGGCGATAAATGGGAAAATAGCAATATTCTCGGTTTCTACGTATACGGTAAACCCCAAAAATAACTATCCTGAATTTTTATGATCCGGTGCCTTTTTCTTCTCATACTCTCCCTGCTGCTGGTCATTGGAACCCATGCACAGGCGGGACTCACGCGTTCCTACTCCGAAGCGCTAAAAAAAGCTGGTAATGATAAACCGGTCATTCTTTTTTGCTACGGCGCAAATTTCGATCAAGTTGGAAAGGCCACTTACGACGCCATCATTCACAACAAGGACAGAGAATTCATGCGCATGCTGAATAAAGAGATTTACGTCGTTGTCCCCATTTACCAAACTCCCTCTGAAAAAGAGCAGGCGGAGTTTAAGCGCATCATGGGAAAACATAAACTTCCCGGCGGCATATGGAGCTATCCCTGCTTTGCTATTGTGGATGGCCAGGGGAACTTTCGAGGGGCCGTGCAGAGCGCTACTCAGATGGAAAATCCGAAAGCTGTTCAGGAAGCTCTCACCAAACTTCTGGAAGATTTCGATAAACAGCAAAAATTACTCACTCAGGCGACGCGTTCGTCCGGTGCCAATAAAGAACGTCTCATGCGGGAAGCTCTCTCCGTCACCAGCATCAAACCACCCAACCACGAAACGTTTGACCCCGCCAATAACGGCATGGTTCAGAAGCTCCAGCTTATGAGCATTGCTGAGGCAAATCGCTACATCCGTGGCACCCTCGCAAGCAGTAGCTTCACTCCCGTTGAGCGCCAGATGATCATGGCGGCATACGCCGGTCACCTCCGCCGCAACAACGCCCCGGTGGAGTTGTTACGCGCCGTTTACACGGAGATGCGGAACATCGACCCTACCTCCAGCTACGGAGCATACGCCGAGGGGGCCCTTGAGATATGGGTCTCTCCCTTGGAAAAGAAATAATTTTCCTTTTTCTTTTTTGGCGGATACCCCCTCCCGACGGCAGCAAAACCACTTCCCCGTTGGGTCTTCCCTGCGGTGCTCGTTCTGCCGCGTCCTCTTTCTCTCAGTGGCAGTGGTCCGGCCCCGTGTTGGTGCCGGTGAGCATCTCGGTAGTGATATCGTAATGCGCTCCGCAACGGGGGCATGAAACACGCACGATTCCCTGCTCTGAAAGAAGATCTGCGAAATCTTTTTGCATGGCGCGAATGGTTGGCAAAATGCGCTCTGCAGAGCATCCACATCGGAACGTGAACCGGCGCGTCTCCAATTGCTTGATCTGCTCCGTATTGTCGATATTCGCGACCTGATCCGCCGTAAGCTCTGTAAGCCAATCAAAATCAGCGCCAGGTTCGGCAGTGACGAGAGCATACTCATCCCCTCGGCAACGGAAAGCTCGTGCCTGCCGTTGCTCGCTATGTTGGAAAAATTCCTCAATCCATCTCTCAACCTCCGCTCCAGGTAAGGAAATAACGGAAGTATGCGTATCGCGGTTGGCGCAAATGTTCTGAGCGTACAGCATACCTGTCTCCTCTTTCCGAACATTCTCGGTGAATATGCGTCCCACTACATCTTCCGTCAGAGAAGAACCTGCCACAAAGTAATTCGTCGGTCGCTCACCCGGCACATTACAAGTCCATGCATGATGTTCCTTCCATGGACGCGACACGAGGTAGAGTGTGAAAAAAGCAAGCAATTCTTTGAAAAGAGAATCTTCTGCCTCCGCGTTTCGCAATCCGTGCTGCATTAAATGCAAATAATAACCCACGAAAAGAGGAGTAAAATCGGCACGAAGCAGCAAACAATTGCGCTGCCGTATAAAAATGGATTGCACCGTCGCGTATTCCGCCACAAAATGGCTGTCATCAGGCTGTATTTGCTCGGGCATCGTACTCGCTATATTAACATTCCATCCATGCAGGCGCAAGCTAATTCATGGCATATTTGTTACCTTCTTAACGCTTTTGCAGGCATTCAAGCTTAAATAATCTTGACAAGAATCTCCTCTTCGTCTATACGAAAGACGCAATTTTCCACCGCTCGTTATGAAAAATTACGTAACAATCAGCTCTGTGACGCTTTTTATGGCAGTGACATCCTGCATGCTTAATTCCTGCATCAGCGCCATCGCTGGGCAAATCGTCGGGCAGCAAGTGCGCCACATGGGCAATGATGCCTTAGAGCAGGGTGACCAAAAATGGGAAAAGGCCACTGGCGATGCTTACAAGAAAATGATGCAGGCTGCAATCTCGGCTGAAAGCGCAAAAGTTACGGTAACCGGCGGCCTGCTGTCCAAAGTGCGCAAGTCTGCTGCATTTACCCCAAAAGATTATATTCTCTCACCAAGTGAATTGACTCAGCTTAAAGAGATCCTACTGCGTTCCAGGGAAGTGCCGCAGGCACGGCGCCTGGTAAGTCTCCATCCGAAGGTGAAACGCACTCTGTTGCTCTTCGATGCTTCCGGGAAGCTCCTCTGCAATATCGACTACGCGACGGCGTGGAAAAGAGAATCTGAGCTGACGAATTCCGGCAAGCAGTATTCCTCCGCCTCCTGGTACCTGCCGGATGCGGATTACGATGCTCTGAACGCTCTTCCATCGCTACGCGCAGCAAACGCATACTCAGCTGCCCAGGCAAAGTAAATTTGATCACTTTCTGTGCAAGCTGCTTGCCAAAGCGAAAGGTAATGTGGTAGAGTTGGGGCGTATGGATTATCGCACCTATCTTCGTCGCAATCCGGATGCCAACGGTTATTTCGGAAAATATGGTGGCGCCTATTTGCCTCCTGAGCTGGAACCTGCTTTCAAAGAAATTACCGAAGCTTATCGAAGCATCTGCCATTCGGCTCAATTCATTAATGAGTTGCGACGCATTCGCAAACAATTCCAAGGACGCCCCACGCCGGTTTATCATTGTGAGCGTCTGTCACGACTCAACGGCGGGGCGCAAATTTACCTCAAACGTGAAGATCTGAACCACACCGGCGCCCATAAACTCAATCACTGCATGGGCGAGGGCCTCCTCGCTAAATTCATGGGCAAAACTAAAATCATCGCTGAAACAGGTGCTGGCCAACACGGTGTCGCCCTTGCCACAGCAGCCGCTTACTTTGGTTTAGAGTGTGAGGTACACATGGGTGAGGTGGATATCGCAAAGCAAGCGCCAAATGTCACCCGCATGAAGATGCTTGGCGCCAACGTAATTTGCGTAAAACACGGCTTGCGTACTCTGAAGGAGGCCGTCGATTCTGCTTTTGAGGCTTATCTCCGCGATTACAAAACAGCCATCTACTGCATCGGTTCTGTCGTGGGTCCGCATCCCTTCCCGATGATGGTGCGCGATTTTCAAATGGTTGTCGGCCAGGAGGCTCGGGAACAGTTTGTCGAGATGACAGGTATTCTTCCGGATGTCGTCTGCGCCTGCGTCGGCGGGGGGTCAAACGCAATGGGCATGTTCCCCGCGTTCCTCGATGACCCCGTGGAAATCTACGGCGTAGAACCCCTCGGACGCGGTGAGCAGCTCGGTGACCACGCCGCATCCATGAAATATGGCTCTGAGGGCGTGATGCATGGTTTCAATAGCGTGATGCTCAAGGATGCGGATGGAAATCCCGCTCCTGTCTACTCCATCGCCAGCGGACTGGATTACCCATCCGTCGGTCCGGAGCATGCCTACTTGCGCGATCTTGGTCGCGTGAAATACGTGAGCGCCACGGACGAGGAGGCGATTGATGCTTTCTTTAAGCTTTCTCGTTACGAAGGAATCATTCCTGCCTTGGAGAGCTCTCATGCCATCGCTTTCGCCATGCGAAAGGCCCGCGAAATGCAGACTGGCGCCATCCTTGTAAACTGTTCCGGTCGCGGTGACAAAGATGTCGATTATGTCGCAGAGCACTTCGGCTACGGGGAAGACCACGTCTTCCCACGGGCGTGATTCTCGCGCTATTCGAAGTACTCGGCCCAGGTGGAACTCGTCTCCCAAACGCGCACCCGCTCCAACTGCACGCAACGACGCACGGGATAGCGGCTCGCTGTATTCTCAACCACCTCAGCAAGAGCTTCTTTCGCACGACGATATACCGTAGCCGCCATCGCTTCGCTGGTGGGGTCACTGTGTGGGAAAGCAATAATATGCTCACCGTACGCTTCACGAAGAACGGCATAATGCGGATCATCGGTATTCATGCACAAAGCGTGGTCGAACCTCCCCAGCACCTCGCCCATAATTTCACACACCGCCTTAAAATCAACCACCATATCATTTTCATCCAGGCTGTCGGCAGTGAGGACGATCTCGACGCTGCGCGTGTGCCCGTGTGGGAATTGGCACGTCCCCGGATGTTTGGAAAGCATGTGTCCACTCTCCAGCTCAATGGTTTTGCAAATGCGGTACATAAGTGTTCAACACGTGGGTGTAACCCCTTTTTTCAGAATGATATTGCCATACTTCGCCGTCTCGCCGCTCACTACGATAGCGTAAGCTTTTTCCGCCCGCTCATAAAAGGAGTAACGCTCCATGCGCTCAATCTCTCCATCGTATCCTAAGGCCTCACGATATTTCTCCTCTACGGCCGGGTCTGGTTCGTCCCCCTCCACTGCTGCCATCATCACGACAGGCGTTGCATACGAATCCAGCTCCAACAAGGGAATGATTCCTGCCAGCAACTGTGTCGCCCCTACCCCATCCGCACGCACCACGCGGGAATTCATCGTATGACCCGGAAAATGCGCATCCGAAATCACGATCTCATCCCCATGTCCCATTTCGGCTAACACCTTGAGCAATTCAGGCGACACAACCGGAGATATTCCCTTCAACATGACGCCTGCAATATAGCATACTCCTCAACCTTTGGCAAGCGATCCGCCTTAGCTTTTTATCTTCCAATCCCTGAGCTGCTCGGGGAAAAGGCAATCACGGCACGAGGCGCGCGTGCAGAAATCGTCTGCAATCTGCAAAACAGCCTGGTGAACATATTCATATTTGAATAATTCAACCACATCGCGCCTCTCCCCGAATAGTTCGCGTGATGTGTTCACCACCCGTCTGCTCAGCGCTCCCGCCGGCAATCGCAGGTAGGCAGACCACGCCAAATCACTCGCATCCTCCACGAGCACGTAATTGCTCAGAAAAGCATTCACACGCTGCTGCCCCACAAGAGCCACACGTCGTCTCATGGGTGGAGAGCTCAATGTGCAATGTAGGTCCCAAAACTCGTGGCGAAGCCCGGTGAGAGTGCGACAAAGGGCAGAAAGATTTTCTGCATTCAGCAGAGGGCTGATCGTGCGCCAATGTTGCACACTCACTGCCAGCGCTGCTACGCGCCTCTGCGGATGATTCACAGGTCTCACGCCGGTATAGCACCATGCCGGCGACCGACTTGCCTCCACCCCGAAAAATGATTGCAACTTCCACCACTCATCCCACAGCCTTCTGTAGTACTCCCTCGCCCCGTCGTCGGCGCCGGCAGGATACACCGGCTGCAAAAAGCCCGCTACACCAAGGAGCATCGCCTCACTCTGTTGCTTCAATGAGTTCAACGGGGCGCGGCGTGCCAACATCACCATCTGCTCCTTATTTGCCCTGTACCCCAGCGTCTCCGCCCATGCCTCATACCATGCCTGCCGCCATCCCAGAGCCCCCGCTTTGTTGCGAAAGCGCTTGCGTTTACAGACGATGCGATGAGACGCCACAGCTTGCAGCAAGTTGACGATATCTTCTACCCCCATCTCCGCGAGAGGGTAGCGACACGGATTCGACAAGCGCACCGCCGAAAATCCGGGCCGCTTCATCTGTGCATGCGCCTCCTTCACTCGTTCTGGACTCAAATAAAGCACCGGCACCTCGGCGTGCTGCTCTGTGCGCGTGTACCACCCAGCAGGAGGTGGAGAAAGCACCACATGCAGCACTACACGGTTAAAATCAGGATTGGCGCCGTGCCCATGGCGTTCCCAATCTTGCACCTGCGAATCGATCTCCACATCTCCGCGCAAGGTCCTTCCATCAATCTCAATCTCCGCTCTCAGGAAATCCGGTCCGGCGCCGTGATTCCACTCGCCGAGCTCCACAATATTCACAAACTGGTGTTGTGTCGTTTCCCCGGTTGTTCCGAGCATGCCCGCAGCCCACAATCTCTGCACTGTAAGTTCGCCCAGTCGCTCATCCTTATTCCCGGTCTCATCCTCTTCGACCTGCAGATCCCCTCCCTTGAATACCTCTGTAAGCAAATGCCGATACGCTCCCGCTAGACGCGGCACAATTTGGCTACGCTTTGCCATGTTCTTTCTCGCGGCGTACTAGATCTTCCTCCAGGGTCTCGCACACATAGCCAAATGTCGCATCGTTTTTTTTGTTCATTGACCGTAGCGTGTTGTGAGCTTCTAATACATGGCGCGTACGCCCCGTCTCATCGATCGTTTCATCAGGTGTTTCAGGCACCTGCGGCTCGGCTTGAAGCGCCGCCCGCCGTTCCGACTCCTCTCCTCGCCATTCCGCCTCAGGCGGGTCGATTTCTACCAGCATATCCAATCCCAAACTTTCCATAGACGCCCTCGCTCGAACCGAAGGGGATGCCACTTCTACCTTTCCGCCGGCAGACATACATTTCTTTGCCACGCCCGCAAGCGTCCCCATAAATGTGCTATCCACCCCGGGGCACATCTCCAAATCTACCACAATTCTGCTTCCGCCGGCTTGCAAGTAATCATCGCATATTCCCTTCAGCGAGGGACTATTGATGAAGCAGCCACGTCCATTGCAACGCACCCACAGCATATCCTCAAACTGATGATAAATCAACGATGTATCCGCCATATCCCAGTATATTTTCCCTATCCTAACACGCGGCGTTCTCAGCTGGCAAGCACAAAAAAGCGCCCGCTGCTGTTTTTGCAACGCGCGCTTTTCCGGACGTAGCAGGGAGGTGATTTGAACACCCGACCAAAGGCTTATGAGTCCTCTGCTCTACCACTGAGCTACCCTGCCATTACTCGATGTGCGGTGCAGTATAGCGAGCGTTTTTCTCTTTGTCCAGTCAAATTTCTCGTCCCTCGCATAATTTTCCGGGATCGCATTGCCTCAAAAATAAAGGCGCCATAGGGTCGCTAAAAACGAAAGGAAAGAATTCCTGAAAGCCTGATGCCTCAGAAATGTAAGGGTAATATAAACATATATCATTCAATATAAATAAATTATCAAGAATATGGTTACTTTTTGCGTGGAGAATAAAATACGCCTCGGTGGCGCCACGATGCAAGAAAGCAAGGCTGCCAAGAGAAGAGTTATCTGTCGCTCCCGAGTCCCGGCAAAGCCTTGTAAATTCCGGCAAAAATGCGATGCCGTTGGGCGACCGTTTATTTTTAGACATTACAGACTATGCAATGCGGTGCAGGTATGGTATAGTGACAGGTATGAAAGCACGAAACGCTTTATCTGTTTGCTCAGTCATAGCTGTGCTGGCTATGACTTGCAGTGCGACTTTGGCTGCGCAGAGCAGCGATTTTGCTGCTCTGAAAGCTCACTGGAGCTTTGACGAAGGTCGCGATTGGCACCATATGCCGATGCCGTATAAGTATGACGGAGTAAAGGCCGCTGAACTGACCGGCAAGGCTGATGATATGCTGCTGAATGAGCAGCAGCAACCCGATAATGAGGCCTGGGTATCGGGGCGCCAGCGTTCCGGCATAGGTCCCGGGCGTGTGCTCACCACGACGAAAGAGCTGCCCTGTCTGAATGGATCGGTGACTTTCTCCTACTGGACCCACCTGTACGGCGAACCGAACGAGCGCGGCGTTATCGGCTCCGATCCATCCGTCCTGTGGGGTGTCATGAATGCAAAAGGGCAGGTTGGCATGCGTATCAATGGTAAAGACGTTGTTTTTTCTCCCACTGCCATTGCGGATACGGATTGGCACCACGTGGTCTTCACACGCGATGAGGAAACAGGTAAGGTTGTTCTGTACTTAGATGGTAAGGAAGTAGCCACAGGCGCCACGCCCGCAGGCAAACTCCCCGGCAAGTTTACCTCCATTGCCACCAACAATGCAGCGTTGGATCAGATTCATATTTTCAGCAAGCCCGTATCCGCTAAAACCGTCGCCGTACTGTACGACAACCACGCTCCACAGGTGTTCGACCAAACTCATCTGGTGGAGAAATCCAAGCCTTCCGTAACGGGCAGTATTCTGCACCAATTCACGTACGATGTAGATCAGGATAAGCTGCGCGTAGCCAGCTATTCCCAGCCAAAGGGGGGCAAAGTAAAAAGCAACGGCGATGGCACCTTCACTTTCACCCCCGGCAAATCCTTCAAGAAAAAAGGTAAAACATCTTTTGATATCGTCGTAACGGATGGCCGCGGTGGCTACACCAAAGCTACCATGTACCTGCAGGACAGTCGCCACGTGGTTGCTCCACCCGTGCGTGCATTCCGCTACTTCGGCGCCCTGCCGGAGTTTCCCGCTGCCAATGGCAAGCAGATGAAGCACCGCAACCCCATGGCCATTAAGACTCGTGGCAAAACACCTGATCTGCTCATTCAGGCGGATTCCCACCTGTGGTACAGCGTGAACGAATCCAAGCCCGGCAAGATTCTCTTCTCCAAACCGCAGATGCTGCGCACCACCACGCAGGCCGATTTCGAGACAGACGGCGCTGCAGTGCTTGAGAATAACAAACTCATTATTCGCAAACCTGACGGTTCCTTGTCTATGGCCGCAGTTGTGGGTGAAGACACACCAGCCTTGGAGATTGGTGCCACCGTCACCGACACCACCGGCGCAGCCATGAAGCTGCCTGCTCGCCACTTTGTGCTGGTAGACTATGACCACGATGGGACCCCGGATATTGTAGCCGGGTTCAACGACGGTCTCTACTATTTCAAAGGTAAAGCAAAGTACAACAAAGCTCCCGATGCCCCCAAAGAGATGGTAAGCATCAGCTTTGCCCCGGAGAAACAGCTCGTGCACCTGGGCGTCTACAACATCGCCCCCGGCGTGGGTGATATCAATAACGACGGTCGCACCGACCTCCTCTACGGCATTAACTGGGGCACGCTTCACGTGTGGATGAACGAACCCGCTAAAGCCACTATTTCCGACGGCGCCTTCATGGACCTCACTTTGGAGAACCCGCCGCACGAGAAGTTTCTGCGCAACCTCAACGGCGCCCACTTGGCCGTGGCAGATTTTGACGGTGACGGAACGCCGGACATGATTCTGGGTGGCAGTGCCAACAGTGATCTGGCAAGCGCTTTGGGCGTGAATCTCGACACATTTGCAGGCAACTTAGCTCTCATTGAAAAGGAGCTCTACAAGGGTCATGAAAAAGACCTTGGCAAAGTGCTCGAAGCCGATGGGCAGAAAGGCCTCAAGCGCTATCGCCAGCTGATGGCCGACTGGATTCGCTGGGCTGTGGCGCAAAACACTCCCTCCAAGCGCCAGGCCGCTTGGGATATGCTCGCTGCTCATGTGAAGAAGTACCCCTTCTTACAGCGCTGCGTGCTTGAAGACGCTTGGGTGAAAAAGGAAAAAAACGAAGTCATCAGCTATGGCAATATGCACCATGTTCCCGGTATCTTCGCCATGAACTGGGTTGTACTTCGCCGCTTGCTGCCGGATTCCGCCGGTCACCGCAAGGCTGTAGCCGATGCCCTGGGCATGACCGGGCTGGGTCGTGAGGCTTATCTGGACAGTGGCATGCCCTTGGCAGACAACAACCGCTGCTCCGAGGGGCAGCTGCGCGCAATATGGGATTTGCTGCGCCACCACGCTCCCATCCTCTTCCCGGATGACCACATCTCCATCGGGCAGATCTTCAATGACGGCCGAGATGCGATGTGCTACGTCTTTGAGTCCAACAAGAACACCTTCAGCTCAGCCGTAGGTAGCAACGTTGCAGAAATGAGCGGCGACATGGTTAGATTGACGGAGGAATGCTTCGGGGCCAAGGGCGCTGCGAATGGCGACTACTTCACCTTTGTGCTTTCCCACGAGGTGTGCCACTCGCTGGATGGCTACGTGAACAAACGCACCGCTAATGACCTGAAACGCCGCTGGGGCGACCAGAATTTTTACGCTGCCACCAATGCCGGCACCAACTCCGACATCGTGGCCAACGAAACGGGCTGGTGGGATCTCAACCTCACCAAGGCGCGCTTTAAGGAGCGCGGTCTGTGGGATGGTAAGAATGAAACCTGGGATGACTCCTGGAAGGCGTATTGGCAGAAGTGCCCCTACCGCAAAAAAGTTTTCATGCGTGGTGATATTGATTGGTTCCTCGGCGCTCAGCAAGAAACCTTTGCTACTCAGGCAAATCACCACTGGGCCCGTTCTGAGGCTCGCCTCATTGGTGCCATTCTGCGCTACCTGCAGGGCTACAAGTCCAATATCAACGAGGTTGTCTTCTTTCTGGATGTCCTCTCTGCCGGCCAGAACAAGCTTCCCATGTTCCACCCCTGGGCTTCCGGCGAGCCCCCAATTGTGAATTTCAATGTGGAATACGCTTGGCTCACCCGCAACGACAAAGGTTACATCACCGATATCCGTATCGGCGACCGCCACTACGGCTTCGAGGTAGATGAACAAGGCCGCGTCATCGGTCTGCGTACTTATCCCTTCGCCGACAAGATTCAGGCTGCCGCAAAAAAATAATAGCGGCTCATCCTGAGCGCACCAACGGTTCTTCCCGGTCCATCCACCGAGAAGAACCGTTTGAATTTGGAAGTTGAGTTCAGGATTTTTGAGATCAAAGCTCGGCAAATCCGCATTACCACGGAATAAATCCCTGGAGCATCGCTAAAAACGCCGGAGAATCTCTTCCCAAAATTCTGGCGTTTCATAAATGCCCGTGTAATTTCAAACACATGCCGTCAAGTATGCGCAAACAAGTAAAATTGGAGTCGCTTTCTGCATAGGGAGAAAATAAAGGTAAATACTGACACATCCTGTGCCGATGCATCTTGAACACTAGAAAGAATGGAGGAGAAACTTATTGCTCGAAACAGTTCCGCGCTGCGCGCGTGAACTCAGAGCACCGTGCCTATTAATCCGAGATGGTATAATCTGAAGAGTTGAAAGGAAAATCCTCAACGGGACTCCCCGGGACATAACGGGCGGAGCCTCAAGAGAGGCTCTGTGCGAGGGCGTTCATCATTCGAAAAAACTGCGCAATACACACATTATCAAAACAACGCACAGCATCCATCGTCTATGGGCTTGACAAGATGTTGTTTGGCAACAATTTGGAGCGCAAATGAACCTTCTCCTTTCCTCTGTACTTATTAGCATTCTTTAGACGATGTTTTCCTAACTAAATTATTATGAGATAATTATGTCATTTTTCAGGGTGTATATCTCTTTCCTAATGCGATGTAC
>CANQGG010000028.1 GCA_947601655.1 uncultured Akkermansia sp. | reverse complement strand
GTGGCCTTCGACTTCGGCATCAAGCGCAACATCCTGCGCTGCCTTCGCCGCGATGGTTTCGATGTGACCGTTGTCCCTGCGCACACGAAGGCAGAGGAGGTCCTTGCACTGCAGCCGGATGGCATCTTCCTCTCCAATGGTCCCGGCGACCCCTCCGCTCTGCCGGATATCTACGCCGAGCTGCAGAAATTGCTCGGTAAGTTGCCGATCTTTGGCATCTGCCTTGGGCACCAACTGCTCGGTCTCGCTTTCGGCGGAAAGACTTTCAAGCTAAAGTTCGGCCACCGCGGCGGCAACCAGCCTGTGAAGGACCTGCGCACTGGGAAGGTTGCCATCACTTCCCAGAATCATGGTTTCGCCGTGGACGACAGTTCACTACCGGAAGATGTGGAAGTAACCCATATCAACCTCAACGACGGCACGGTGGAAGGTCTGCGCCACAAGACGCTGCCCATCTTCTGCGTACAGTACCATCCGGAAGCCGCTCCTGGACCGAAAGATGCCACCTATTTCTTCAGCGAATTTATCGGACTGATCGAAGATTTCAAAGCAGGCAAGTACAATTCTTGATTTTTTTCTCTATGAACACTCTCGTGATTGGCTCCCAGTGGGGCGATGAAGGCAAGGGCAAGGTGATTGATTTCCTCACCGAATCAGCAGATTTCGTGGTGCGCAGTCAAGGCGGCAGCAATGCCGGTCACACCGTCATCGCTCACGGCAAAAAGTACGTTCTTCATCTTGTGCCTTCCGGCATTCTCTGGTCGGGGAAAGTGAACGTCATCGGCAACGGTGTCGTGATTAATCCTGCATCGCTCGTGGAAGAAATTACCTATTTGCGTGATCTGGGCGTACAGATTTCTCCGGAGAATCTCCTGCTCTCCGACCGCGCCCATGTGGTACTGCCCATCCACAAGTTGCTGGATGCCGCGCAGGAAGAGGCTCTGGGCGCGAATAAAATCGGCACGACCAAGCAGGGCATCGGTCCTACCTACGCCGACAAGGTCCGTCGTATCGGCATCCGCATGGCTGATCTGAGCGATCCTGCTCACCTGCGTGAGGTACTCTCTGCCCGTATCGTCACTGCCAATGAAGAGCTCACCCGACTCGGTCATCCTGCCGCCGATATGCAGGAATGCCTCGCCGCTGTCATGCAGGCCGCGGATATTCTTCGCCCGCATATTACCGACACGATTCCTGTGCTGAACAAAGCCATTCGATCCGGCAAAAACGTGCTTTTCGAGGGAGCTCAGGGTGCCATGTTGGATATTGATTTCGGCACATACCCCTTTGTCACGTCTTCCAACACAAGTGCCGGCGGTTGTTGCACTGGCTCGGGCGTACCACCGACAGGCATTGATAAAATCATTGGTGTCTGCAAAGCTTACACCACTCGCGTAGGTTCCGGTCCATTCGTAACGGAAGATGCCGACATTGCCGATTACCTGCATGGGTTGGGACGTGAGTTCGGAGCCACAACAGGACGCCCACGCCGTTGCGGCTGGGCGGATGGCGTTGTGCTGCGTTTCTCTGCAATGTTCAACGGTTTTGACGAGATGGCCATGACCAATCTCGACGGTCTTGACGCCTGTGAAGAAATCAAAATTTGCACGGCTTACAAACTCGGCGACCGAACGCTGGATGTTCCCCCTGCTCTCATCAGCGATTGGGAACAGTGCAAACCCGTTTACGAGACTCTTCCCGGCTGGAAACAGGATACCACCAAGTGCACCTCATGGGACCAGCTCCCCGCCAACTGTCAGGCTTACCTCAAACGCTTCGGCGAAATTATCGATTGCCCCGTCGGATCCGTAGGCGTCGGTCCTGACCGCGAGCAAACCATCACCATTCCCAGGTAATATCGGCGTGTTTAAGCTCCCAACACGACCGGAACGGTGCACGATTTCTCCTCTCACGACTGGTCTCGTTGGTACTTTTGCGGTGGTCCATTCCGAGACCAAGAAGCCTTCACACGTCGTGTAGGTCTTCCTGCACCCTCTCTCGGTCCTTCAGCCAATTCGCATATTTTAAGAAATCCGTGTATACGTATGAATAAGGAATCCCTTATACTATCCTGCTTACTGGCACACTTTATGGGAGGAGCTGAAGTGCTGGCTGCTAATCATGTAGAACAACATTTCTCAAACACAGATTCTACTCTCCACAATCTCAGGGATTCGCCGTATCCCGCAGTAAAACAAGCGTTACATGGGTACCAACAGGGAGTTGCACCTTTTTCACACGTCTTGAAAGCCGAAAATCAATGTCTTATCGAAGAACTTGAAACGATGTCATCCCGCTTAACTCCGGTGCAAAAGAGAAGTATTCTTCAGCAAATTGGGCGAAATTTTGACCACCTCATAGAAATTGCACAATCTATTGACGATTCTGCTGAAATTATAAACCTAAAAAAAGGAAAAAACGAAACTTTGGCGAGATTGATAGCACTAGCATACATTGGGCTTGAGCATTCATAGCTACCCTCCTCGTGCGGTTTGGTCTCCTATCTCTCTGTTTCGCGCCTCCGGCTTCCTCCCCACCCACGTTACTGTGACGCAGTTGCCTTTGGCTATTTGATTCCGCCCTGTCAGCGGCTCTTTGGGGACATTCACCCCAGTTTCATGTCATGCCTGACGGACAACGAAAACCGCCCGTCTCCCACTTGAAGGAAACGGGCGGAGATTAAATCCCACGGAGAGCAGGGAGGTTTAATCGTCAGCCCCCACAGAAATGGTATCGTCCGCCGGAGAGAGTTCATCCTCCGTATCATACGAAGCCCTGGGTATTGGAGTAGCTCCCGGAGCCGGTTCCACAACAATGCGACGGTACTTATCGAAGCCGGTGCCAGCCGGGATAAGATGACCGAGGATGACATTCTCCTTGAAGCCCTCCAACTGATCAGTCTTACCAAGTGTTGCGGCCTCGGTAAGCACTCGAGTCGTATCTTGGAAGGACGCTGCTGAAATGAAGGAGTCCGTCTTAAGGGATGCCTTGGTAATGCCCAGCAGAACGGGTTCGCATTCGGCGGGACGACCATTCATAGAAATGGTCTCCCTATTGATACGTTCAAAGGCGGTGCGATCAACCTCATCGCCCCAGAGCAAACCTGTATCGCCGGGATCTTTCACGCGAACCTTGCGCAACATCTGCGAAACAATGATTTCCACGTGCTTATCGTTGATTTCCACGCCCTGCACACGATACACCTGCTGTACCTTGTTCACAAGGTGCTCTTGAAGGGCATTCTTGCCGCAGATGCGCAAAATCTCGTCAGAAGCCTCAGAACCATCGGAAAGAGGCTCCCCGGCGCGCACAAAATCACCATCATGTACAATGATGTGGCGATCCATGGGCACGAGATGTTTGTAGGAAATCATCCCTTCGTTCTCATCCTTTTCTGAGAGTTTATTGGAGCGCTTACGCGACTTGAGAGCGGCATCCCGGGCCTCAATATCACGGAAAACTGTCACCACTTTCTTCCCGCGAATCATGGCATCGTCGATAGAGACGACTCCATCAATCTCCGCCAGTACACAGGTATCCTTCGGGCGGCGGGCTTCGAAGAGCTCAGCCACTCGCGGCAGACCACCGGTAATATCGTTGGTCTTCTGAATCTTGCGCGGGGTTTTGGCAATCGGTGTGCCTGCGGAAATTCTTTGTCCATCTGAAACGGCGAGATACGCACCAGTCGGAATGGAGTAAAGGCGAGGCTTGTCTCCTGCTCCCATGCCATCGGAACCTTTGCCCGTGTGCACCACAATGCGAGGGGCGAGGTCCTGTCGATGGTCGATAATCACAGTGGTACCCTTGCCTGATTCGGTATGGCCGGACTCAGTATGGCAGGTAATCCCCTCAATCATATCCTGGAACTCAACGACGCCCTGAACCTCCGCAATAACAGGAATTGCGAACGGATCCCACTCAGCGATGAGCGTTCCTGCGGCAATCTGATCACCATCATTTACCATCAATACCGCACCCATGGTAAGCTGATATGCTTCCTGCTCTTTCCCTTCAGCATCGTAGATCTTTACGCTGCCGTTCTTGCAGAGCACCACATTGTGACCATTTTCATCCTCGACACAACGGTCTCGCAGGTTTTCATCGTATATGACGCGACCAGCCGTCTTGGAGACGTGCTCGGGGCGGTTGGAAGCAGCCGTAGCGGTACCTCCGACGTGGAAGGTGCGCATGGTGAGCTGAGTACCTGGCTCGCCGATAGATTGAGCTGCAATAATTCCTACAGCTTCACCCACCTTCACCGCCTTGCCCGTAGCAAGGTTCAAACCATAACACTTCGCACAGCACCCCTTCGGCAGTTCGCAGGTGAGTACCGAACGCACACGTACCTTTTCAATTCCAAACTTCTCGATTTGCTTCGCCGCTTCATCTGTAATGATCTCATTTCGCTTCACAACAACGTCTTTCGTGATAGGATCCATGATATCATCGCACGCAACACGACCATAAATGCGAGAAGAAAGCGAGGCAATTTCATCCTCACCGTCGTAGATGGCGGTCATAACGATGCCATTTTCAGTACCGCAATCCTCATCGCGTACAATTACATCCTGCGCGACATCGACGAGTTTACGAGTCATGTAACCCGAGTCCGCTGTCTTCAAGGCAGTATCGGCAAGTCCTTTGCGGGCGCCGTGTGTCGAGATGAAGTACTCCAGCACTGAAAGCCCTCCGCGGAAGTTCGAGGTAATCGGCCGTTCAATGATTTCGCCCGAGGGTTTCGCCATGAGCCCACGCATACCGGAAAGCTGCTTGATTTGCGCTTTGTTGCCACGAGCACCTGAATCTACCATCATGTAGAGAGGGTTGGCAACGGCGGAACCATCATTGTATTCCAGCTTCGTGTAGAGTTCCTTCTGGATGGCATCAGTAGTGGAAGACCAGATATTCACCACTTTTTCATAGCGTTCGCCATTGGTGATAAGGCCTTCTTCGTACTGTTCCGTGACACGGTTAACCTCTTCGTAAGCAGCCGCGATGAGCTGATCCTTACTCTCAGGCTCCACCATATCCACAATTCCAATAGAGCAGCCGCTGCGGGTGGCTTCCTTGTAGCCGAGAGCTTTCAAGGCGTCGAGTGTTTCAACGGTGCGACGTTGGCCACAGGTCTGATAGCACCGCCAAATGATCTCGCCAAGCTGCTTCTTGCCCACATTGCGATTAATATAGCCGATCTCATTCGGCCAAATCTCATTGAAGCGCACACGACCGGCAGTGGTAACGATAGTTTTCTTATCGACATTTTCCTGGTTAAAAGAAAGGCGATCAAAGTCCTTGCCTGTCTTACCGTAATCAGGGTTCTTCAGACGTATCCACTCGTGATAACCAATCTTGCGGGCAGCAATGGCAAACTCCACCTCCGAAATAGATTCGAAGAGAGGGAGGAGATGCTGATTGTCCTGATTCTCCTTCACCAGCTTGGCGCGTGTGTGGGTCAGATAGTACGCCCCGAGAATAATATCCTGCGTAGGCGTGCTGATGGGCTTACCAGAAGCAGGAGAGAAGATATTGTTCGGAGCAAGCATGAGAAGACGAGCTTCCAACTGAGCTTCTACACTCAACGGCACATGCACAGCCATTTGGTCCCCATCGAAGTCAGCATTGTACCCTGTGCAGACCAGGGGATGCAAGCGAATGGCCGATCCTTCAATCAGCACTGGTTCAAAGGCCTGAATGGAAAGACGGTGCAGCGTCGGCGCACGGTTCAGAAATACGGGATGTCCCTTAGTCACCTCTTCCAGGATGTCCCAGACCACGGCCTCACGGCGATCAATCATCTTCTTGGCTGAGCGAACGGTATGTACATAGCCCAATTCACGCAGCCGATGAATAATGAACGGTTCAAAAAGCGTAAGTGCCATCTTCTTAGGCAGACCACACTGGTGCATTTTCAGGTTGGGTCCGATCACGATCACTGAACGCCCGGAATAATCCACACGTTTACCAAGGAGGTTCTGGCGGAAACGCCCACTCTTCCCTTTGAGCATATCAGAGAGAGATTTGAGCGGACGATTCCCTGCACCTGTCACGTGGCGACCATGACGACCATTATCAAAAAGCGCATCCACAGCCTCTTGCAACATACGCATCTCATTGCGGCGGATCACCTCCGGCGTTTGCAGGGAGGAGAGTTCCTTGAGTCGGTTGTTGCGGTTGATAACGCGGCGATAGAGGTCGTTCAAATCACTGGTAGCGAAACGGCCGCCGGGCAGCGGAACAAGAGGACGCAAATCCGGCGGGATGACCGGGAGTGTAGTGAGAACCATCCACTCGGGATGGCAACCGCTATGCAAGAAGCCTTGGGCAAGCTGCAAACGTTTGGCTATTTTACGCTTGTTCTGCTTAGAGTTGGTACGATCCATCTCCTGGCGCAGCTGATCAATGAGGGCAGGCAAATCAATGGTGGCGAGTAAGCGCTGAATTGCCTCTGCTCCCATACCTGCCTCCGGAGCATCATCCCCGTAATCCTCAAGGATGTCGTTATACTGCTCTTCGGTAAGAATATCGCCACGGTCAATACCGTTTACCTCACGAGGATCAATTACAATGTAATCCTCGTAGTAAATAATGCGCTCAAGATCTTTCGCCGTAAGGTCCAACATGAGGCCAATACGACTGGGCATGCACTTGTAAAACCATATATGTGTGACGGGAACCGCTAGGTCGATGTGTCCCATGCGCTCGCGACGCACACGGGAGGAAGTAACCTCTACACCGCATCGATCACAGATCTTACCCTTGTTCTTAGCTCGCTTATAGCGACCACAGGAACACTCCATATCGCGAGTGGGTCCAAAAATGCGCTCACAGAAGAGCCCACCACGCTCCGGCTTGAAAGTGCGGTAGTTAATAGTCTCGGGGTTCTTCACTTCGCCACTGGACCAGTGTCGAATATCCTCCGGACTAGCAACCGTAATGCAAACTTGATCAAAATTCTTTGGTTTTTCGTTGTTGATATCGAAGTGAGACATATGGGTGAAAAGTAAAGGTTGATGAGATGTTTGATCGGGGAATATCAGATGTCGTTCTCTTCTCCATCCTGTCCCGTCACATCAATAGCGTCTGCAGGTTCTGAGTCGTAATCATCCAACGTAAGCTCGATGCTATCCTCATAATTCTGCATGTCCACACGGATTTCATCATCATCCGCTCCACTAGCCAGAACTTCAAATACTTCGTCCTGTGTAAGCGCCGCACCCTCGCGATCGGCTTTCTCACGCGGTTGCACGTTAAGACACAACGCCTGCATCTCCTTAATGAGCACATTGAAGGATTCCGGCGTGCCTGCTTCCAACGCGTTATCCCCTCGTACGATGTTCTCGTAGATGCGGGTGCGCCCCTGTACGTCGTCGGACTTCACTGTGAGGAGTTCCTGAAGCGTATAAGCTGCTCCGTACGCCTCCATAGCCCATACTTCCATTTCGCCAAAGCGTTGACCGCCGTGCTGTGCCTTTCCTCCCAGTGGCTGCTGAGTAACAAGAGAGTAGGTACCTACGGCACGAGCGTGAACCTTATCGGCAACAAGGTGGTTGAGCTTGAGCATATAGGTATAACCAACCACGACGGGGTAGTGAAAGTACTCGCCTGTGAGTCCATCAATCAGTCGACTCTTGCCAGCCACACTGCCATCCTTGCCATCGCCAACCCATGAGAACCCTGGAACCTTCTTAGCCTGGCTCATGTAATCCCAAATCTTGCCCTCATCGATGCCGTCAAACACAGGAGTGGCGACCTTGAAACCGAGAGCCTTAGCTGCAACACCGAGGTGAGCCTCCAACACCTGGCCTACATTCATGCGGGAAGGAACGCCCAGAGGATTAAGGATGATATCTACCGGTGTTCCATCTTCAAGATAGGGCATATCCTCCACAGGGAGCACACGAGAGCAAACGCCCTTGTTGCCATGACGTCCCGCCATCTTGTCTCCCACGCCAAGCTTGCGTTTGGTAGCAATATAGACCTTCACCTCTGTGACGACTCCGGGCTCAACCTCCGCTCCGGACTCGATTTGATCAAGCTTGCGGTCACGCTCCTCGTCAAGGTCTCGGAAACGCCCCTCATAGGCACTGACGATCTCAAAGATTTGGTTGCGCACAGGAGACTCGTTCATCTCGATCTGATCATGATGCTCTGCAAGATTGCGCAGGAGACTCTTCGTGATCTTGCGATTGGCAGGAATGATGACCTCACCGCTTCCTGCCCTTGTGACCTCAAGAGGAATCTTCTCGCCAAGCAAGCGATCCGAAAGTTTACTTGTCAACAAATCAATCAGGTTCTTCTTAGCTTCCTTGTACTCCTCATCCACCTTGCGTCGCTGCTTGAGGCTTTCCTTCTCAGTGTCGACCTCTGGGGAGCCAGGGGCTGCCGAACGAACGATACGCACGTCCATCACGACACCCGTAGTACCAGGCGGCACACGCAGGGAGGTATCCTTCACATCCGCCGCTTTCTCACCAAAAATAGCTCGCAGAAGGCGTTCCTCTGGAGCGAGATCGGTCTCGCTCTTGGGGCTGATCTTGCCCACGAGAATATCGCCAGGTTTCACCTCAGCGCCAATACGCACGACTCCATCGCTGCCCAAGTTCTTGAGTGCTTCATCACCCACGTTGGGAATATCGCGTGTGATTTCCTCCGGGCCAAGTTTAGTGTCACGAGCCTTTTCCTCAAATTCCTCAATGTGAATAGAGGTATAAGCGTCCTCCTGCACGAGGCGCTCGGAAATGATGATGGCATCCTCGAAGTTGTAGCCGTACCACGACATGTAAGCCACCAGCACATTACGTCCAAGCGCGAGTTCGCCACCATCCGTGCAGGGTCCATCCGCCAGCACATCTCCTGCTTTTACCTTTTCACCACGCGAGACAATGGGATGTTGATTGATGCAGGTGGAAGCATTCGACCGCATGAACTTACGCAACTGATAAACATAGATGCCTTTCTCAGGATCAGTCTTGATGCTGTCTGGATCGCTCAACCAGCGTTGAGGTGAAACAGGAAGTTCACCATCCGGGGTGGTGACAATGTACTCAGCCGTAGCAGAAGCAACAATGCCCGGACCTGCGGCAATGACAAGAGCGCCACTATCGCGAGCACACTTAGCCTCAATACCCGTACCCACGAGTGGAGCTTGGTTCACCATCAGTGGAACACCCTGCCGCTGCATATTGGCACCCATAAGGGCGCGATTGGCGTCATCATGCTCCAAAAAGGGAATGAGACCGGCAGCAATAGAGATGATCTGCTTAGGTGAAACATCCATGTACTCAACACGACGAGGATCCACCTCGATGAATTCACCGTGCTCACGCGCCGTAACACGAGGCTTTACAAAATGCCCGTGCCCATTGTCGTTGTCGATAGGATTATTGGCTTGAGCGATGAGGTGATACTCCTCTTTGTCAGCCGAAAGGTACTCTACCTCATTGGTAATGACGACCTCGGTATCTATGACCTTGCCCTTCTTGTCCTTCTTTTCGATAGTCTTCACCTTACGAAACGGCGTCTCGATAAATCCGTACTCATCGATACGTGCATAGGTGCAGAGCGAATTAATCAAACCTATATTCGGTCCTTCCGGCGTCTCAATAGGACAAATGCGCCCGTAGTGCGAAGGATGCACATCACGCACCTCAAAACCGGCTCGGTCGCGATTCAATCCTCCCGGGCCAAGAGCAGAGAGACGTCGTTTGTGAGTCAGCTCTGCCAGGGGATTAATCTGATCCATGAACTGCGAAAGCTGACTGCGCCCAAAGAAGTCGCGAACGACGGCACTAAGGGCCTTCGGATTGATAAGTTTGCTTGGAGTGAGATCCTTACGAGTTGTATCGCAGAGAGTCATGCGCTCCTTAACAAGACGCTCAGTACGAGCAAAACCTATGCGGCACTGGTTGGCGAGCAGTTCACCAACAGCACGCACGCGTCGGTTCCCCAAATGGTCGATATCATCCACCACGCCCTCACCATGCTTGAGACGCAGCAGGTACTTCACCGCTGTGAGAAAATCTATTGGCTGAATAAGTCTCACATCCTCAGGAACATCCAGACCGAGTTTCTGGTTGATTTTGTAGCGTCCTACACGAGTAAGGTCGTAGCGACGTTCTTCACGGAAGAGACGATCCAACGCGGCCGAGGCCTGCTGCACAGAAGTGGGATCTCCCGGGCGAAACTTGCGGAAGATCTCCTTCAGGGCACTATCACGATCGTGAGACAAATCCTTCTTGAGTGTCTTCACGAGGATTTCATCCTCGCGCTGATCGATAACCTCAATGCTCTTGATCCCAAGCTCCTGCATGCGTCGAATAGTGGAAAGACTCAGGGGCTCGTACGCTTTAGCAATAACACTTGGAGCCCGCTTGCTGCCAGGTTCCTGATATTTAACATCTTCAAAAGGCAACAGATGCTCAAGCTCCTCAGCACTTGCATCCGCAATGCGCAGCTTCTGAATTGTGTAGAACTGTTCTACGATAGAGCGATCCGTCTCATAGCCCAGATAGCGCAGAAACGTCGTCGCCAAAAACTTACGACGGCGGCGGCGGCGATCCAAAAAGACGTACATCAAATCATTCGTGTCAAACTGGACCTCAAGCCACGATCCACGATCCGGAATAATACGGAAGGAGAAGAGTTCCTTACCATTGGCATGGCGCATTTTTTCATAGCAGATACCGGGAGAGCGATGCAGCTGAGCGACAATAACACGCTCCGCACCGTTAATCACGAAAGTGCCACGATCCGTAATCATGGGGATCTCACCCATGTAAACATCTTCTTCGGTGGTGTATTCCTCCGCCGTGTTGACACCGCAAATGAGGCGGAAGCGAACGAAAAGCGATGCACTGTACGTCTCACCAGCGCGAATAGCAGCAAAATCAGTTGTCTTGGGCGGAGAAACCTCGTAAGAAACGTACTCAAGGCGAATCTGTGAGTCGTAACTCTCGACAGGGAAGTGCTCAGAGAGAACGGCCTGCAACCCGACCTTGAGACGTTTGCCGGGAGCCGTAAAGCGCTGTAAGAATTCTTCGTAAGATTTTGTTTGAATCTCTATGAGATTCGGTGGTTCAATAACCTCTTTGATTTTCCCGAAACTGATTCGCTCTGGCTTCTTAGGCTTAGACATAGAGTAGGTGGTGCGGAGGATGTGGTTTTTGACACCCGCGTCCGGATGTCATCCGGTTTCACATTCGCTGAAACCGACCCGGGACTGTGGAACAACCTTCCCCATAGAACCGGGTCGATCTGGCATGCAAAACAAAACGAGTTTTTAACGGAAAACAACTTGCCGAAAAGGCAAGCGGAACTAAAGCGAGAGGCAGGGGAGATTCTTCTCCCCTGCTTTCACAAAAATCGGGAGATTACTTGATAGTAACCTTAGCGCCGGCTGCCTCAAGCTCTGCCTTCGCCTTATCGGCTTCCTCTTTTGAAGCTCCCTCCAGAACGAGAGCAGGAGCGCTCTCAACGAGCTTCTTAGCATCCGCCAGACCAAGGCCAGCCTTGACTGCGCGTACTGCCTTGATGACTCCGATCTTGTTGGCTCCGGCATCGGTCAGCTCAACGTTAAAATCAGTCTTCTCTTCTGCAGCCTCAGCTGGAGCTGCAGCACCGACAGCACCGGCGGCAGCCACGGGAGCCGCAGCGGACACGCCCCATTTTTCTTCAAGCAATTTAACCAGCTCTGCAGCCTCCATGATCGTGAGTTTGCCGAGCTCTTCAGCTATTGTATTGATATCAGCCATTTTATATGTTTTTGGTTTAATTGGTTCTTGTCGCGGACGAGGGCCCCTCGCCCATTTCAGTTCTCACCGGCCGGAGAGCCGACAGAGGACCTAATTTTCTTCAGGCGGCGGGCAGTGATACCACACCACCGCCATCTTTTCAAGTCTTTTTTTTGTCTTAAACAAAGAATTTAACTACTTACGCCTCACTTTGTTTGTCCACAAAGGCTTTAATCACACGAGCCAGCGCAGCGCCAGCGCCGTTGATCGTACCAAGCAGAGTAGCCAACAGGACCTCACGACTCGGCAACTCCCCAAGCGCTCGGATTTTATCTGGAGTCAACTCAGCTCCATCGAGAATGCCCACCTTATAGGCACCCTTCTTGGAAACCTTAGCAAAGGTATTGATTACCTTAGCCGCGGAGCAAACATCCTTATCACCGGTGACATAGGCAGTTTGTCCCTTGAGTGAAGCAGAGATATCCGGAAGACCAGCCTCTGCAATTGCCTTCACCATGAAGGAATTTTTTGCAACGGTGCAACGAGCGCCGGCAGCGGCAAGATCCGCACGAAGTTTAGTAAACTCCGGCACGCTTACCCCAGCATAATCGATAACTAGGAGGAAAGGCGAAGCATTCACCTTTTCAAGCAGCTGGGCGACGATCGTCTCCTTATCGGCATTCACTTTCATTTCTGTGCTCATATCGTATCAAAAATTGTGTTAGCTCTTAGATTTTGGAATACTCGACAGCGGCAAGCTGAATGCCCGGACTCATTGAACAAGCTACTGTGGCTCCAGAGATGTAGGCACCCTTCGCTCCGGCAGGCCGGGCTTTTACTACTGAGCCAATCGTTGCACGGATGTTCTCGACAAGCTTCTCCTTTTCGAAAGACAGCTTGCCAACCGCAGCGGAAATGTTGGCACTTTTATCAACCTTATAATCCACGCGTCCGGCTTTCACTTCACGTACAGCCTTCGCCGTATCATCGGTAACGGTGCCAGTCTTAGGATTGGGCATGAGACCGCGTGGTCCGAGCACTCGCGCGATCTTGCGCACCTGGGCCATGGCGTCCGGGGTGGCAATAGCGCTGTCGAAATCGAGGAATCCAGCCTGAATCTCCTTAATCAAGTCCTCCAGACCAACCTTCTCTGCACCAGCCTCAAGAGCAGCCTGAGCCGCCTCGCCTTGAGCAAAGACGATCACGCGTACGTTTTTGCCTGTGCCGTGCGGCAGGGCGACGGAACCACGCACCATTTGGTCAGATTTGCGGGGATCGACTGTGAGGTGGAATGAGACGGTCACTGTGGGATCAAACTTCGGAGAGGGAAAGCTCTTCATGAGCTCCACCGCCTCCTCCACAGCATAGGTCTTGGCGCGATCTACCAGCTGAGAAGCAGCTGTGTAACGTTTGGAATGTTTGGTTGGCATAATATTGATAGCAGTACGTTCGGGTTTAGTTAGATGATTTTTCGTATTCCCTCCTGCGCGTAACGCGGTATCTGGGAGTGAGTTTTCAGAAGCCCTCCACCTCGATACCCATCTGGCGAGCCTGACCCGCAATGATGCGGGCCGCCGCCTCCGGGGAGGTGGTATTAAGATCTGGCATTTTTGCCTTCACGACCTCCATGAGTTTATCAGCAGAAATCTTGGCAACTTTCTTCTTATTCGGCTCGCCGGAGCCGGAAGCAATACCAACTGCCTTCTTGAGCAAATTCGCTGCCGGTGGTTGCTTTGTAATAAAGTCAAAAGATTTGTCTTTGTAGACAGTGATAACGACAGGAAGAACATCGCCGGACTGCTTTTGAGTTTTTGCATTGAACTCTTTACAGAAGCCCATGATATTCACGCCGGCCTGACCGAGAGCAGGTCCCACGGGAGGAGACGGGTTAGCCGCCCCAGCGGGAATCTGCAATTTAATGATTTTAACTACTTCTTTTGCCATGGTTCTATGTGTTTGTTGTTGCCGTTCCCTCATGCGCCCCTGCAGAGCGATAAGAGGACGGCGAAATTCTATGCATTCGCTCCAGTATCTGAGAGGCCACGCTCATCCTCCGGGACAAGCTGCACCTGTGAGTAATCCAGATCCAGCGGATTCGTACGCCCGAACATAGTGACGCCCACACGCAGGCGGCCATGCTCAGCATCCACCTCCTCCACGATGCCTCGTTCACCCTGGAAAGCACCCTCCAGCACGCGCACCTCGTCCTGCACATTGATAATAATCTTAGGACGCGTGCCCTCACTGCGGCGCGAAATTTCACGCATAAGATCCGCTACATCCCCTGGTGACATGGGGATGGGTTCCTTGTTACGACCACTGGCAAAGCTGATCACACCATCCACAGCAAGAATCTTATACCAGGCGTCATTGTTGAGAGAACCATCGGGATTACGCAGGGCGAAGTTGAGGTAGATGTAGCCGGGATAAAGCTTCCGATCCTGCACACGCTTCTTGCCGTTCACGACATCCTCCACCTTCTCAGTAGGTACGAGCGGCTCGCTTTGCAACAAATCACCCATTTCCTTGTCATCACGGAAGAGTCGCTTAAGGTTCTCAACTGTACGGCGCTCCTTATTGGAAAGCACGTGCAATACGTACCACTGATCTTTGGGTTCCGGAACGGTGCGATGTACACTGGATTTTCTTTCGTAGTTGCGAGACATAGGAGGACAGGAGAATAGATGAGGAAGAAATCAGGAAAGCTGCTCTATAGCCCAAGTGACGACGCGAGCCATCACAAAATCAAAGAATGCGACATAAGCGCCCAAAAGCACCATCGCCACCAAAACAACCATCGTGGAGCCACATAGCTCGCGGTATTTCTTGAAGCCTTTGATTTTCGAGTCGCTCTCCCACGGCCACGAGCATTTCTTGAGCTCGCTCTTAATATTGGAGATGAAGAGAGATAACTTGCGAAACATAGTTGAATCCGTGAGGTAAGGGCTTGCACCCGATTTGTTATCTGCGTTCCAGCGAGCCATTACGACTCGCCCTGCGCAGTCTGCAGAAACAGGGTATGAGAGACTCGAACTCCCAACACGCGGTTTTGGAGACCGCCGCTCTACCAATTGAGCTAATACCCTAGCTGTTTCTCGCTGCTTCTGGGAGGGGCGGGAGCCCTGTGCCTCATGAGAGGGAGGAGCTCCTTTCTCCCGACTTTTGTGTCGAAGCTGCGCCCCCTTCCCAAGGGAACGAGGCGCAGCGAAAAATCCTAACTAAGAGGATGACGACTCGGAGGCAGATCAAGCCTTGATCTTAGCCACCTTGCCGGCGCCCACGGTACGACCACCCTCGCGGATAGCGAAGCGCATACCCTCCTCCATAGCAACGGGAGTGATAAGCTCCACACCTATGGTTACGTTGTCGCCAGGCATCACCATCTCAGTACCCTCCGGCAGACTCACCGTACCGGTCACATCCGTCGTGCGGAAGTAGAACTGCGGACGGTAGTGAGCAAAGAACGGAGTGTGACGTCCACCTTCCTTCTCAGAGAGTACGTAAACGGCTGCCTCGAACGTGGTGTGCGGGGTCACAGTGCCTGGCTTTGCAAGTACCTGCCCACGAACGATATCTTCCTTCTTGATACCGCGAAGCAGCACACCGACATTATCGCCAGCTTCACCCTTGTCAAGAAGCTTGCGGAACATCTCGATATCGGTCACCGCCGTTTTCACCGTTGGCTTGATACCCACGATCTCCACTTCGTCCATCTTGTTGATGACGCCGCGCTCAATACGGCCGGTAGCCACAGTACCACGACCGGAGATGGAGAACACGTCCTCCACCGGCATGAGGAAAGGCTTATCAACCGGACGCTCGGGAGTCGGAATGTACTCATCAACAGCATCCATGAGATCCATGATGGATTTCACAGCCTCAGGATCACCTTCAAGCGCCTTCGTCGCAGAGCCCTTGATGATGGGAATTTCATCGCCTGGGAACTCGTAAGAGGAGAGAAGTTCGCGGATCTCCATCTCCACAAGTTCTGCGAGTTCAGGATCAGCAAGATCCATCTTGTTCATGTACACCACGATGTATGGAACGCCCACCTGGCGGGCAAGCAGAATGTGCTCACGGGTTTGCGGCATGGGGCCATCGGCGGCAGAGACCACGAGAATAGCGCCATCCATCTGAGCAGCGCCCGTGATCATATTCTTCACGTAGTCAGCGTGCCCAGGGCAGTCGACGTGCGCATAGTGGCGTTTGTCGGTCTGATATTCAACGTGGGCAGTGGAAATAGTGATTCCACGCTCACGCTCTTCGGGAGCCCCGTCAATTTGGTCGTATGCTTTAAACTCAGCCTTGCCCTGATCTGCAAGAACCTTGGTAATTGCAGCAGTGAGGGAAGTCTTGCCGTGATCAACGTGACCGATCGTGCCCACGTTTACATGGGGTTTGGTTCGCTGGAATGCTTCTTTAGCCATAATGATTTAGTTGTATGTTTAGCTGCTTATTCTTGCATGAGCATCAAAGCTTCTGGCGGGACTTGAACCCGCGACCTCATCCTTACCAAGGATGCGCTCTACCACTGAGCTACAGAAGCGATCACGCTCCAGAGCCACCCCGAGAAGGGGCGGAAAAGCGGGGGAACTATACACGAGTTTCCCCAGCGCGTCAATCATAATTTCTCTGATTTTATTTTTTTTCTTTGTCTGAATGAAAAAGGAGTAAGCTAATGGATGGAAAGTTAGATTGAAAAGCGGGATGGATAGATGCAAGCTTCTGGTCTATGAAAAAGATAATACTGATGACAGCACTGGCCTTCAGCAGTCTCACAGCAATGGGTGCAACAAATGCTACGACGACATCAGGCAATGTGGATGCCACAACTCCAGACATCACGTGCAAGAACGACGGATCAGGCGTATCGTGCGACGAGACATATTGGATCAATGTGGATACCATGACGCTCGCCGCAGCGAACGGCGATCCCATCGCTCAGTACGCGATTGCATACATTACTGAAAACGGGTTAAATGGCGTTTCAAAGGATCCGGAGAAAGCGAATGCCCTATATGAACATGCGCTGCCCGGCCTAAAAAAAGCGTCAGACGATGGCAACCCGACAGCCTGTCGAGCTCTGGCGCACATGTATACTCACGGCAAAGGAGTAAGCAAAGATGAGGCAAAGGGACGTGAATTCATGCAGAAATGCAAAGAACACAGCGAAAAGAAAGACAAGAAAGACGAGGAATCCGGCAACGACAATAAAGAAATGTAAGTGCGAAAGTTTGTTCGCTGCCTAATACCTTCTTTCAGAACAAAAGCGCGTTCCCTGCATAACCGTGGGGAACGCGCTTTTCGAGAAAAATCCTTACCCGTTTCGGGAGGAAGAATAGTCGACCCAGAGCAGGTACAGACCATCTGCCGGAGCGCAAAAAGCCGCCGGGGGAGAATTTGCATCCTCAATCAATTCCCGCAGACGCTTGAGTGACATACGCCCACGTGCAACATGGCATGCGCTGCCCACCATGATGCGCACCATACGGTAAAGGAAGCCACTACCGTGCACACGCAGAGAAATAAAATTGCCGTCCACAAATTCATGCACAGTGGCAGAGAAAATGGTACGTCGAAAAAAATTCGGCGGCAAGGGTTCCGGCTCATTACCGCGACGGGCGCAGAAGGCGTGAAAATCATGCTCTCCGCAAAAGCTCGCCATCGCTTCCCTCAGCAACGAGAGCTCCATGGGATATGCCATATGCCATGCCCTCCCCGCCTCGTGAGGCGGCAGTACAGCTCCGCGGTAGATACGGTACTCGTAAGTCTTACCTACGGCGTTGAATCTCGCATGAAAATCCGATTCCACCGGTTGCGCATCAAGAATGCGCACACTGGCTGGCAAGTTGGCATTCAGTGCAGCAATCCAATTTGAGCAAGTCATGCGGCAGGAATCCGGTATATCCGCATGGAAACGCTGACCCAAGGCATGCACACCAGCATCCGTACGTCCAGCAGCAGAGATTTTTTGCGGAGCATGTAGAATGCGAGAAAATGCCTCCTGCAGGCAATCCTGCACGGTACAACCTCCTGTCTGACTCTGCCAACCACGCCACGGCGCTCCATCGTAGGCACAAGTGAAGAGAACACGAGGCATAGCCGCTATGGATCGAAACAGAATCGTGCAGAATAGATCCGGCTAAAGAAAAACCGACACGCACTCCCACTGCCGCGAGGCAGAGAAGCCACACAAGCCCGCACTCACACAATCACCCCTACTCCTCCTCGGCAGCGTCCTCCGTTTCCCCCGCTCCTTCAGAGTCGTCCTCACCCGCACTGGCTGGGACACCCTCCTCCGTTTCCTTGACAGCAGGCACCGCAGGGGGCTCCGCGCTATCAAATTGGAGGTTAGAAACTTCTGTTGGATCTGCTCGATACCCCAAAGCTGCCTTCAAAGCCTCAGAGCCAAAACACTCGGGAAACTCTCCGGGGGTCTCATGAGGATTATCTTCATCCGTCATGTAAGCGCGGCCCGCCTCCTTCGCTTCATCAGGCGTCCCCTTTTTCCCTTGAGCCGAAGCGATAGCAACAAACAACTGCCCCTCCTCGGGAGCTTCAGCATCAGCGGGGGCAGAGTAGCTTGCACGCACACGTCCGATCTCTCGCGCCAGCGTACTCAGCGCTTTCGCATACGCCGAACCATCCTCATCACCGGATCGACTCAGAGCCGTGCCATTCAGGGCCAAAACACGCGCGGCAGCGTCCTGGAACCGCTTGTTGAGCACCTCCACCCGTGCGGCATGAGCATCAGCCGTAGCCGTATCGGTAACTGTCGCCAACTCTGACGAAAGTTCATTAGCAAGTTCAACTACGCTTTTTTCCTCCTTTTGGCAGGAACTGAGGATGGCAGATGCCAGAATAGCGCACGATGCAGCGAGAAGAGTAGATTTCATGGGGATAGTAAAGGCTACCCTGCAATTTAGCAAGAATTATTCGGTCTGTCAAGGTAAAGAGAGAAAAAAGAGCATCAAGGCAGAAAAAAGAAAGAGGATCCCATCACTCTTCGTTCAAAATATCCACATAAATTCCGGGAGTGGAGTCCTCAATATCCGTAGCTCCCACAACCTTGCGATAGAAATCAGCCGGGCCAACTCCACCGATAATGGCGTAGGCATAGCCCATCTCACGCATACGCTGCAGCCCCGTTAGTAGGAGAGCTCGCCCTACCCCGCAGCCTCGCAGTTTTTCACTCACCCCCATAGGGCCAAAAAAACCGCGAGAGGTGGTATCATAGCAAGCAAAACCAACAATGCGGGCCTGCTGCGTGGCGATGAAACAGGCCGGCGGGCAATGACTCATTGCCACGGTAGCCTCGCTCACCCACTTCGGGCTGAAATTCTCGCGAACCCAACGCTGCAGCAGGTGCAACTCATAAGGTCGGCACTGACGAATCAATACTCCACACTCCCCCCTTATTCGGCACACGAGCGGATCAGCTTCCTGCAGGTGCGCCAAACGCACTAACATGTCATGCATAATATGGAACTTCCTCCTGAAAGAAAGATGTGTGAATCCGGTCCGACGGTGACAATCCCGAGCTTATACGACTCATTTTTTCTTTGTCGCAGCCTTCGCCGCAGGTTTAGCCTCTGCGGCCTTCGCCGCGGGTTTAGCTGCCTCGGGCTTCTTCTTATCAACCATCGTGTTGTAGAAGAAACCGGCAGCCTTATCGACAAGGGAATCGTGCTCCCCTTCATCAAAGTAGATATTCTTGAGCATGAAAGCGAGAGACACGGCATCCCTAAAGTTGTACGGAGCCTTAGACCAGCCTGTCTTGGTCATCTGAGTTCCCTCTCCGGCGTACTGCTGCACACCGGGCATAGCCCACAGAATACGGAATGCGCGCAGCATAGCATCTTTTGGAATCTCCATGTGGCGGGCGTGCGCAGCCGCAGCAGCCTCACAAAGAGCATCCACCGCCAGGCTGGCCTGCTTCTCCTTGTCTGCCGGAATTCCATCACGGAGCTCTGCCTCCGATAACTGGCTGGCAAGCGCACGTCCCTGCGCATACTTAAGCCAGCTGTACGGTTCAGTACGCATCTGAGCAAGCTTTTTGGAATCCGCAAGCATTTCCTCCACAGCCTTAAGTCTCTCTGCCGCCGTGGCAGGGTCATCATCCACATGATAAAGCAAACGAGCTGCATCCACCATCACGCGATCCGCCTCCCCCATACCACTGCGCATCGAAGACGCTGCACTTACTGCTTTTTTCAAGTTTGCCCAATCCATGAGGCGGGCATCGCAAACAAGCTCTGTCAGCACGGCACGAACCGCAGGATTATGCGGAAGAGAGGCAAAGCCACTGTATTTGCTGCGAACAGAGGCAAGCGGACCCCGGGCCTCCTTCAAATCCCCGCGCTTGTACGAGCGGAAAGCCTCAGCAAGATCCTTCGGTGTTTCAATCAGCAGGGCATTGAGGTCCCGTAGGGATATCGTGGTCACCTCTCCCGTACTGCGATTGAGGTAGGAAACCGCATTTTTGTTGTCAGGCGGGGGAGGAACGAGGTAGAGCCTGCCGACAGCATTGCCTTTGGCAGTGCGCGGTTGAGCGACGGCAGGGAGCACAGGACCCGGAGTAGGTTGTTCCTGAGCACACAGCGTGCAAGCTCCCAGCACAAAGAGAGAAAAGAGAAAATAAGAAGTTTTCATAGTCAATCGTTCTGTCAAGTTTTATCGTATGGTTTTACTTAGTGAGCTGAGACTGGAAATCATTCTTTGCCTTCTCCTCCCTCTGCACGGCGGGGTCCTTGCCGTACTCATCCGCCAGAAGCACAACCTCGTTGAAGAGGTCACGCTCCCCGGGCGTCATCTTTTTATCGATGCCCGCACGGCGCAGCTGATTCACGTAGTTCTGTCCAGTGTTCCACGCACTCCAGCGGTCAGAGGCCTTGAAGTCACCCTTCATCCTGTCTCCTGTGGAGGGATTGTTACGCTTCCAGAGTTGCTGCATCATCGCCTTCACAGCAGGAGCGGAATAGGTAATATTACCGCGATTCTGCACATAGAGGTTCATGTATGTCTGCAAGCCCTTGAGTACATCGCCGGAGGCGCAATAGGCTTCCCCGAGTTTAAGCTGCATGTCCATCCGCGCGCGCGGAGAACTGCCGCCGCGAATGTTCATGAAACGGTCAGCGCTCTCTACGGCGGCCTTATAGTTGCCTGTGCTCATATTCAGGTTAGTCAGCCCGACGAGCGCATCAGCTGCAACGGCAGGATCGGTAGAAGTGGCCAGCTTGGAGTATAAACTGTACGCCTCTTTCTGCTGAGCAGCATCATCAGAAAGAGCGAGGGCGTTCGCTTTTCCGAGAGTGGCTTCCTTAACGTAATCCTTGCCTCGCTCCAACACCTTGTTGAAGTACGCCAGGGCCTGTTCCACCTCTCGATTGCGCACCTCATGCCCCAGAGGGAGGCGGGCAGCGTAGTCCACTTCAAAACGTCCCACCTGCACACATATGAAGTTCGTGAGATCATCCGGTCGGAAAGTGTCACGCATCTGACGGAAAGAGCGGGCAATATCGTCTCCCAACTTCTTCTCTTTTTCTTCATCCCCGGCGCGACGCGCGGCGGCAAGCGACTCGTTCATGGAACTAAGCAGCGCCATATGCAAAATAGCGTTGGTGTACTTGTCTTCCTTTGCAACACCGGGGAAATTGGTCAAGTGCTCAATTTTCTCCTCCAGTGTGAGCTCTTTTTGGTGGAGACTCTTTTCACCATCCACATAAGAGGCGACGTAGGAGTTAATTGCGGGTTCAAGTTCAGGATTCTGTTGATTGTTCCTGAATCCATAGCCAGCCTCACGAGCGATCACTTCGCGGGCACGTTTGAGTGTAGTCTCGTAAGCGGCCACATCCTTGGCGTTCACGGCGCGCATAAGCTCCAACGCTGCCATCTGCAAGGCAAAGGCATTGCCTTCACCGTCTGCTTTTTCCCAGAATGCATCAAAGTAACCCTTGACGCGTTTCTGCACATCCTCTTCTTTCTCGCCTTCGCGGGGGAAGTCCGGCGCATAGGAAGCCAGCCAGAAGAGAGCATTGGAAGCCACAGCCTTACCTGCATCGCCGGGTTGCTTGAGAGCGCTTTCGGCCGCTTGTTCCAGGGCAGTGATTGCTTCGAGCTTCTGGGCATCTTCCTCGCCGTTGATAAGAATATTGCCCGCAACGAGACGAGCAGTCGGGTAGAGGTCATTCGCGGGCCAGTTCTTAGCAATAACGTTGCTGTACTCCAGGGCCTTCTTCTTGTCGGCCGCAGCGGCATCCTCCTTGCCATAACCGTTGCGACGCAGCAGGGCATTCATCGCGCTAAAGTAGATATTGGGGGCCATGGAGTTTTCCTTCTCATCCAGAGAGGGGTACGTCTTCATGAAGTTTTCCGCCATCCCCAGGGCCTTATCGAGCATCTTAATGTCCTTGTTAGCCAGTTCGCGATAAGCCTCCAGCAGGAAATACATAGTCTGCGAGCCGTTAGCACGAGCCTGTTCCTCGGTAAGTTGTCCCTCTTTAGGCTGATGGAGGCCATCCGCCAGGAATTGCTCGCCCACCTGTACCAGTTCCTCCCAGCGCTTCAGGTAGAAAAGTGCAGCAATCTTGCAGAAATTCGCCATCACGTAATTCTGGCTCTCTTTCTCTCCGGAAAGGAGGCGCATCGCCTCGTCCGTCACCGGCACCACCTCCTCGTATGCCTTCTCACGCATAAGTCGGGCCATCTTGTTAAGCACGACAGCATTCCTTCCCCCGGCATCCACCTTCTCGGTGTTCACCATGCCCTCATATTTGGTGGCTGTCTCCTCATCACCTGTTGCCCGAGCAAATTGGGCGTACTGCAAGTAATTTGTGTCCTTCAAATCCTTGAACCCGTCCTTCTGTTTCTGACGCAGCTCCGGATAACGGTCAAGCAGCACTTTGTAACCGGCCTTGGCCATGCGCGAACTGCCGAGCTGCCCCGCCGTATTCGCCAATGAGAGGATAGTGTAGGCTTCCAACTCTGTGCGTTCCTCCTGCATCTTAGCATACGCCTCAGAGAGCTGCTTGCTAGGCGGTCCTTCATACGTGCGCCCCGCATATTTGTCCGGCAGAGACCTTTCGAGACTACCGAGCATCTTGACGACCTCATCAAGCGCCTGCTTTGTCTCAGAAACATCCGGCACAAGTCCGAAGAGAGTGTTTGCCGTGCGCAAAGCAGCGCGTGCCTGGTCCATATTACCATCGCGGAGAGCCTGGTCGGCAACGCGCATGGTGTAGATGGCGTAATTGAGAATAACACCGCCGTAGGAGGCAAGTCGATCAGCATCCATATAGAAGCTCTCCGGAGCAGCAGCGACAACCTTTTCACCCCAGCCGATGTATTCAGTTTGCTTAAGAACAAGCTCCATGAGTTTGTTCAAGCCATCCATCACCATAGTAATCGGTAAGGCGGACTTGGCGTGGGAGCCGCGTTCCAGGTACTCTCCCACCTTTTTAAAATCCGGTTTTTCCTTGAGGAGGTTGGCCTGCATAAGCATAAAGCAGAGAACTCCATCAAGATTTTTCGCCTTCTCCATCTCGGTCACCTTCCCGCTCTGCAGAGAGGTCAGATACTGCTCCAGAAGGGTAATGCATTCGTCATATTTCTTGGGATCGCCCGGAACAGCAGGTTTACCCGCCGCGGCCTTCGTGCCTTCTGCCTGCTGGTAGCGCAAGTGCCCCATCTTGAAAAGCGCGAGTGAAAGGAGAGGTGCATAGCCATCCGCTTCCCAACCAGGCACCGTCTTGGAGCTTTCAATCATCCCTGCCTCCCTGTAATCAGGGTTCGTGTTGAGATCCTTGTAAACCTCTATGGCCTTTTCCGTCTCGCCCATGGCAGCGAGCGTTTCAGCCTTCTGCCACACAAAGAACGGAACATAATACTTGAATTGCTTGCTCACCCTTGACTTGGGATTGCCAAAGACCGAAAGTAACTTCTCCGTGAGGTCCAAAGCCTCCTTGTATTTTTTTGCATCGCGCAAAGCGGAGATGTTCTTGTATTCTACCGCCGGATCCTGAGCCTGACACACCGCAGGTGTGGCAAGCGCAGTAAGAGCCAGCACGGAAACGAATGAGGTATGTATGTTCATCGGTTGAGTAATGAAAGGAGCGTTTTGTGTCTGAAGAAGAAGTGAAATCTCGTTAAATCAGGGGGATAAGAGAACTTTGGTCGCGATTTGCAGGAGTGGATCCCGCGCACAGCAGGCAGCCCGGCAGAACATGCAAGTCGGATGGAGCCGAGGATCCCGAAGCCTTGCAGCGCAGTGAGATTTCTCTCTGTCGCCGCTCTTCCGCTTTCTCCCCTCCCTGGTCCCGTCCGGCGTGCGCAAACAGAGCGTATCAACCCTCCGGGTCCGCCGTGCTGATGCCTACAGAGTGGATATCTGCCGTAGCGAGAGCGGCCATAATATCGACGATGCGCTGGTGTGGCGCTGTGGGAGCTCCGGTGAGCATCACGATAGGCTCTGCATCCATCGAGTCGGCGGTGGACTTGAAGTTCTTGAGCTGTTCTACGAGCTGCTCCAGCTCACGCTGACTGCGGTACTCGCTCGTTCCGGGTTCCGCCGCTTCATTATACGCCTCCGCCACGGGGAGATCACCTCCCCACATCACACTGCCGTCCGCTCGCAGAATAATGCGCGCGGGCTCCAGCGGAGGCTTCTTGGAAGATGCCCCCGCTGTGGATGCCGGGATGGATATATCCAGTTTCTTCTCGCTCACCAGCGAAGTCGCAACGAGGAAGTAAATGAGCAGCAGGAAGCAGCAGTCGATCATGGAAGAGATGTTCATCTCCGGATCTTCCTGCTCTTCTGTCTGAATCTGTTTATGTCTGGCCATGACTTGATGAAGACTGAAGGATTAAAAGGGAACCATTATTTGGACGGCAAAGTACCGAAGACGATGTTGGTTACACCGGCAGCAGCTGCGCAGCGAATTGCCGAAGAAGAGCGCTCCCACGGCGCCGCCATGTCGCCGCGAAGGTAGAGACGAACCATCTCCGGCTTGACCCCGCGACTCTCCATGAGTTCCTTCTGTTTTTTGATGAAGTCAGTGAGATCCTGTGTCTGCGAAGAGTTGTAACCCTGGCTGTTGCCATTCGCATCCGTCACCCCCCATAATGTTCCGGCCGGATAGCTTTTGGAGAATTTCTCCAGTGCTTTGGAGCCCATCTTATCCGTATCCGCGTACACATTCACCACGATACATCCATTGGCATCTTTGAGTTCCGAGCACGAAACCGCACTAGGCATCTTCACGCTCGGATCCTTCGCCACCGTGATAGCCGTCGCGTTCACAACGAAGAAAATCAACAGCAGGAAACAGCAGTCAATCATGGGGGACATATTCACATCGCCCTTCACTTCATCGTTGGCTCTTGCATTCTTCTTTCCCATATCGTGTTATGATTTGATTGGAATGCCTCGTGAGGAATCCCGACGGGTGGGACTTGCTGTTACTCATTTCCTCTCAGTTCCAGCATGTCCCATCGCCCGGTATTTCGCTGAAGTTTTACGCTTCCTCAGCTACCGCTTCACCCTCATCGCCGGTATCAAGCCCCTCGGGAATGCGTGCAAGCTGAGCCTCTGCATTGATCACGTTGATGGATGTGTTGACCATCTCTTCTATTGTGTTCACGCAATCGGCCTCCAGAGCTTGAGCGTGCTTCTTGAGGAAGAAAAAGCCGGGAATGGCGATAATGGAAATAATCAGCCCCCAGAACGTGGTGAGCAGAGCCACGGAAATGGAACCTGCCAGCTGGGTGGGATCGGCCTGACCGGATTCAGCCAGAATGGCGAATGCTCCTACCATGCCCTGCACCGTACCAAACAGACCAATGGATGGAGCAATGGAGCCGCACAACGCAAGCATGTCCACATACCTCATCGTCTGCGGACGCTCATTGGCTGTAAAATCCGCGATAGCATCCTCGATGCCATCCTTGCCCAGATCCTCCGGTCGATTAGCATCAATATTCGGCAGGGCATATGCAACCAGACGCCCCAGGAAAGTTGGACTCGTGGTGGCGAGCTGGATGGCGGACTGCACACGGCAATCTGCCATGAGGGCCAGCAATTGGGCGCGCAACTCCTCCGGGCAGAACTTATCCTTCGTGAGGGCCATCATACAGAACACTAACAGGAACAAAGTAGCCGCAAGCAGTGCGACGAGCGGTATCATGGTCCAACCACCGTCAATCACCCACTTGTCCAGCATGGATTTCTGGACAACAGCCCCAGCCGCCTCGGCTTCCTGAGCAAAAGCTGCCGGGAGAACAAACATTGCCACCATCCCGAGAGACAGGGCACGAAACGCAACGCGAATTACAGTATTTTTCATAGTAGTAAAACTCATTTCGGTGCAGAATAGACAGGTTCCTATTTAACTCAATTTTGAGGACAATGCAAGAAAGAATTGCAGATTCGACAGATTTAACGAAAAAAAGTCGCCGCACTTATTTGTGCAGCGACCCCGCTTGAACAGCACGCCGGAGGGGGAACACCACCCCTTCCTCGCGCCGATGAGATGGAGAGCCTTACTTCCCTTTCGCGGTAAACACCTTTACAGGCGCCACAGGGACCTGTTGCAAGCTGTCCTGGGCCAGATCACGCGGCATCGGGCGCAACGAAGGCATCGGCTGCGACTGGCAGCAGCACGAGCTAAGCGCCATGGATCCAAGAAGTAGGGCAACGAGAGTAAGTTGGGCTTTCATGGTAAAAAGTAGTTCCTCATCCGTATTGAAACACAAGCTCGCTACTGAGTCAATAAAGAAATTTACACAGAGCTCAAGTTTTTTCACACGACGCGGCAAAAAAAGAAACCTTTTCCCCTCACCCAGTGCGGCAATGCACTCAAAATATGGTGTGTTTCAGCACAACGCTGGCCCTGTCGTAAGCGTGGGGCGGCGGACTTTTCGCTTGCATCAGCAAAGGACTGTATGCTAAAAGAAATCCGTCATGGTACGTCGAACATCTTCCCAGCGACGCAGAAAAAATGCAAGAACATCCGTCTCCCGCACGCATCGATTGCGAAACTGTCTGATCATCCTGATTTCTCTTCCGGCACTCGTCTTCATCGTCGGGGCCATTGGATATTCTTACATGTTTTCCTGGCTGCAGGGAGATGGCTTCCGTCACTTTTTCAGTCAAACTCTGCGCAAGACGACCGGTGCACAGCAAGTTAACATTCCACAAAATCTCACCGTCGTCGATTCAAACATGCTGAAGCTGCCGCTCATCGAGTTGAAGGGCATGGGCGCCGTATCAGAGATGAGCGTGCGTGATCTGCATGCTCGTCCGGAACGCTCTGCTCTGTGGAAACGCATCCTGCGCTTCTCCCAATTCTCCTCCGATGAGCTCAGCGTCACCCTCAATTTCGGCAACTCGCATCAGTCATCACCCCGGAGAGATTCCTCCTCCGCAACCATTTCCGAAAAAAAAGAGCATCCCGTTTCTCCTGCCAAAAGCAATGGCGGCGGCTTTTTCAAAAGCATCCAGATGCACAGCTTTATCGCGCACTATGCCAACACAAACTTTCATACCCCAACCGGTGAATTCCGCCTGCAGGGATATAAACTCACTGTATCTCCGCACCCCCACTCCAGTCGGCGCGTTTGGAACATCAGGATGGAGAATGGTCGCGTCACCACTCCAAGTCCACTACTGCCGCAGTGCGGTCTGAAAAACGCAGAGTTGCTGGTAGGGAGTGATCCATACGTGCTGCGCTCCTGCTGTTTTCTTCTCTCACCGGGTGAGCTGTACGCCACGGGGAATTATTCGCGAAGCAGTGGGTTATGGGAAGCGCAGCTGGAGCTGCAGAACGTGGATGCAAGCAAACTCCTCAGCGGAGAATGGCAGCGACGCATCAGCGGCTCCCTGGATGGCGAATTTTCTCTCTCCGGACAGGGTAAGACGGGAGACTGGGAAGCATCCGGTAAGTTGTGGGCAAAGGACGCTTCTCTCTCTGATCTCCCTTTGCTGAGCTCTCTCCGGCTGCCGGGCAATTCCCCTTACAAGAAAATTGAGCTTGAAAAAGCCACCTGCAATCTCAAATTCCCCCACGCTGATCCACAGCATAACATTGAGCGCGCTGTACTCTGGGACAACATCGACATCCGTGCAAAGGGGAACATGCTTCGCCTGACAGGCCGCATCATCACCGGTACGGATGGCTCGCTGTCCGGTTCCCTGCGTCTGGGTATTCCCGGGAACATTCTCACCGTGCTCGGCATACCGGGTTCCTCTCTCACTGATCGCATCTTCAGCAGGAACTCCGATGCACCGGACTTCGTGTGGCTCACCATCAACCTCAGCGGCACGCTCAAAGAACCACACGAGGATCTCAGCGCGCGCCTCTCCGCCCTGCTCTCGCAGAAGCCTGCCGAAATCCCCGCACAGGCTCTCGATGCGCTCCGTGGGCTTATCTCCCCTGCCGCCTCTCCGCAGCAGCCGAGCAACGCCACGGACAAGGACGAGGAGCAGGACGAGAAGGATGAGTCCACGCCGCCACAGAAGACTCCCACTCGCAGCGCGAGGGACCTCATTCATTCCGGTCTTGATATCCTGCTCTGATTTTTCTCCTTTCCGCACACCCATGAGCCGCTCAGCCTCCGCAAGTTATCCTTCCCTGTTCGTCGAAGCTGAATGCACCATCATGCAGCAGATCGCCCCCACTGCCTACCGCGCCAATCTGCCGAATGGCAAGGAAACGATCGCCTTCCTTCAGCGACGTGAGGCAGAAACGCTCGGTCCCCTCTTTCCGGGCGAAAAGGTACGAGCGGTAATCAACCCGGCAGATTTTGATCGAGCCCGCATCTGCTCCCGCATTTGATTTTCCATCGTCGTCTCCAGCATGTTTCACATCGTTCTCTACCACCCGGAAATACCGCACAACGCCGGCGCTGCAGGGCGTCTGGCCGTCGCTACCGGGGCGGAGTTGCATCTGATTCGTCCCCTTGGTTTCAGTCTGGAAGAAAAATACCTTCGTCGTGTCGGATTAGATTACTGGCAGCATGTTCCCCTGAAGATATGGGACAGTCTGGAGCAGCTTCTCTCTTCTGCCGAATCTGATGCCCAATTCCGCTACCTTTCCACCAAAGCGACGGCGTCAATATGGCATCCTCCGACCCCGTGGAAGGATGGAGACTACCTTGTATTCGGACCGGAATCCCGTGGACTGCCGGAATCCCTGCTTCGCGACCACGCGGAGGAGGCTCTGCGCATACCGATGCCCGGCCAACATGCCCGCTCCCTGAATCTCTCTACCGCCATTGCCATCGTACTCTACGAGGCACTGCGCAGCACCTCCTCTCTCTCATGAAAAACATTGTATACTTCGATCTCGAAACACGTCGCTCCGCCACTCAGGTCGGCGGTTGGGAGCACGCTGACCGCATGGGCATGTCCGTCGGCGTCACATTCTCTACAGCTGACAACTCCTACCGTATTTTCCGCGAAGAAGAGGCAGAAAAACTCATCGAACAACTCCGCACCGCCGACCTCGTCGTCGGCTACAACCATATCGGCTTTGATTATGGCGTGCTTCAGGCCTACACTTTCTGGAACATTGCAGATGTAAGCAACAACCTCGATCTCTGCACATACCTCTCCGACAAACTCGGACACCGGCTTAAACTCGACTCCGTCGCACGTCCCACCCTCGGTGGGCACTCTAAAACCGCCGAAGGCACCGATGCCCTCAAGTGGTGGGCTGCTTACGAGAAAACGCACGAAAAAGACTATCTGCTCAATATTGCCAGATATTGCTGTTACGATGTCAAGGTCACTATGGAGGTGCACAAATTCGGCGTGCAGCACGGTCACGTTCTTTTCGAAAATCGCCGGGGCGAAATCCAGGAGGTCCCCGTAGATTGGGCCGCCGCCGTTTGATCAGTATCAAAGAAACCGGCGCGCTCGTCTCAGAAGAGACAAACGCGCCGGGAAAACAGGCTGTCAGTGAGGGGAGGCTTACATCATGCCGCCCATCCCTCCCATGCCGCCCATGTCAGCGCCGCCACCGCCGTGGTTGCAGGAGCACTTCTTCTCCGGCAGTTCGGTGATGAGACACTCAGTGGTCAACATGAGACCCGCGATGGAGGCCGCATTCTGCAAAGCCGTGCGAGCAACCTTGGTGGGATCCACCACACCGCTGGTGAGCAGGTCTTCGTACTCATCCGTCACCACGTTGTAACCTTCGGTAGCGGACTTGAGTCCCTTCACCTTCTCTACGATGAGGGCGGATTCGCGGCCGGCGTTTTCCACCAGTTGGCGCAGCGGGGATTCCACCGCGCGATACACGATATCAGCGCCGGTCTTCTCGTCGCCCGTGAGCTTAAGTTTCGCGATCGCCTTCTGGGCGCGGATAAGCGCCACGCCGCCGCCCGGCACGATACCCTCTTCCACAGCAGCGCGAGTGGCATGCAAGGCGTCGTCCACGCGATCCTTCTTCTCCTTCATTTCAGTCTCGGTCGCAGCGCCCACCTTGATGACGGCCACGCCGCCGGCGAGCTTGGCAAGACGCTCCTGCAGCTTCTCGCGATCATAATCGCTTGTGGTGTCCTCGATCTGCTTGCGAATCTGAGAGACGCGAGCAGAGATATCCGCGGACTTGCCGGCGCCTTCAATGATCACGGTCGTATCTTTGGTAACCACCACGCGTTTGGCGATGCCAAGCTGGGAGATTTCCACATTCTCAAG
>CANQGG010000027.1 GCA_947601655.1 uncultured Akkermansia sp. | reverse complement strand
GTCAATCGATGAGATAATCCTGCCTGCCCCCTGGCGGCGCCATTTGCAAAGGGAGCGACTCCGCTACGCTCCGTCGCTCCCTTTGCAAATGCTTCCTGAGGACATCAAAAGCTATGATGGTCAAACACCGCTGAATACTTCGGTGCTCTAATTATGTCCGATCACGGATGGGCGAGGGGTGGAAGAATATACCATATTGACTCTGTGGAGTCTACTTCAAAACTCAATCCTCCCCATCCTTTCCCATCCTTTCCCATCCTGTAAATCACGATGCTCAGGATACCTTGTTGGTTCTCCAAAGTCAATCTCAAAAAATATGAGACAAAAAATCTGGAACGATTTGGAATTTCTTCAAGGTTTCGCAGATTTCACTTCTTTCCCGTCGATTCGAGTTAGTGATTTTCCTCTTAGACTCAATAGTAGTTTCCTGGGTTATCGCGCTCCATTCCCCTCCTTTGACGCACAGTATTGCATAACCGATGTGTCATGCAAGATGGAGAAGGAGTTTCTTGTTCGACCGAGTACATGGCATAGCTAATACTTTCGCTATAAGAGCAATGCATCAAAGTTTATAGAACAACAACAAGGACAGATATGCCATTTGTTCGAAGAACCACGGAGAATGTATACTCGAGAAAAGTATGGACAATAGATATTCTATAAGTTTCATAGAAAAAATATGTGAAGAGAGGAAGTAATTGGGGAGGATTGATACATGTAAATTTATTCCACAAACTAACACCCACTGGAATTCAGCGATTCGACAAAAAGCAGAACTACTGAGTCCTTGTGAGCAAGCAGAGAATCCAACCCTATCTGAGCATACACCACATCGGCAATACGTGCAATCTTAAAAATTTCGGGTTGTCGTCAGAACCTGCAGAGATACGGTCGTGTTGAGTGGTTGCGTGTCAATGCTTTTTCCAGCCGGGTTTGTGGCGGCAAACGAGTTCTTGGACTACCTGTTCGATGCGGAAGTGTTTGGAAGATAGCAGCACGATGAGGTGGTAGAGCATATCAGAGGCTTCGTAGAGGAGGCGTTCATCATTTCCGCTGACGGCCTCAATCACAGACTCAAGAGCTTCTTCGCCAACCTTCTGCGCTATGCGTTTTGTGCCATCTCGGAAAAGGGATGTCGTGTAAGAACCTTCCGGCATTTCTTGACGGCGCTTGTCGATAAAGTCCTGCAACTCGGTGAGGAAAGCCAGCGGGTTTGGTTCATTGTCCTGCCCCCAACAGGTATCTGTTCCGGTGTGGCAAGTGGGACCGTCCGGATGAGCCAGAATCAGCAGAGCATCCGCGTCGCAGTCCACGAGTGCCTTCACGAGGTGAAGCCGGTTGCCGCTGCTTTCTCCTTTAGTCCAGAGGCATTGCCGGGAACGGCTGAAGAAAGTCACCAATTGGGTTTCCAGCGTTTTTTCGTACGCCTCTCGGTTCATATAGCCAAGCATGAGCACACGGCAGGTATCAGCATCTTGCACGATGGCCGGGACGAGCCCATTACCTTTATCGAAATCAATGGAGTTTTTCATGAAATGTAGGGGAAATTCGGGTGGATATACCTTGTTTTTGCAGGAATATCTTGAGTTCTGGAAGCGCGATATCGCCAAAGTGGAAAACGCCGGCTGCTAATGCTGCGTCTGCATGACCGATAGAAAAGGCATCCGCAAAGTCCTGCATACACCCCGCGCCGCCGCTGGCAATCACCGGAATGGGCAGCGTTTTTGCCAGTCGAGCTAGGGCGTCATTAGCAAAACCTCGGCGCGATCCGTCGTGGTTCATCGAGGTGAAAAGGATTTCTCCTGCCCCGCGATCCGCCACTTCTACTGCCCATGAAAAAAGATCGCGCGCCACCGGGATGCGTCCGCCATTTACGTAGCACCGCCATTCTCCATTCTCTTCGCAGCGCGCATCAATCGCCGCCACGCAGACCTGACTACCGAATCGCCCGGCTATGGAATCAATAATAGCCGGGTTGCGCAGAGCCGCAGAATTCACGCTCACCTTGTCTGCCCCCGCATCCAGCAGACATGCCACATCCTCCACGCCACCCACGCCGCCGCCCACAGTGAAGGGAATAGAAATTTCGGCCGCAATACGGCTGACAAGTCTGGTGAATGTGCGCCGGCCTTCATGGCTTGCGGTAATATCGAGGTACACAAGTTCATCCGCCCCCTGTTCGCTGTATGATTTGCCCAATTCCACCGGGTCACCTGCCTCGCGCAGGTTCACGAAACAAGTGCCCTTCACAGTGCGACCGTCCTTCACATCGAGACAGGGAATGATGCGTTTTGCTAACATGCGGTGGAAGATAAAACTGAAAGTTGTTGGATGAGAGTTGGCAGGTCGAGACGTCCCTCATAGAATGCCTTGCCGAAAACCACGGCCGGAATGCCGGCTTTCTGGAGTTCCAGGATATCCTGTGTACAGCTTACACCCCCACTGGCGATGAGATGACAGCCCGGAAATTGCTTCATGAGATCGCGGTAAAGTTCGATGTTTGGGCCGCTGAGCATGCCATCTTTCGAGATATCCGTGCAGAGCACGCGTGAAACGCCCTGCTTGATGAAGCGCGCGATGAAATCAGCAAGATCCACGCTGCTTTCTCGGAGCCAGCCATGGGTGCGAATACGACCATTGCATATGTCAGCCCCCAGGATGAAGCGATTCGCACCGTGAGAGGCGATCCAACCATCGATGAGATCCGGTTGCGTGGCAGCTACACTGCCGACAGTCACCATGGAAGCGCCGGCAGAGAGAGCAGAGAGCAAATCCTTTTCGCTCTTGATACCGCCGCCGAAATCTACTTCAAGATTTGTAGAAGCGCAGATTTTCTCCAAAATCGGCAGATTTACGCAATGCTTTTCTTTTGCGCCGTCGAGATCTACGACGTGCAGGCGCCTCATCCCCAACTGTTCGAAATGCTGGGCGACATCCACTGGATTGTCAGAATATCTGGTACATGCATCATAATCCCCTTTCGATAATCGCACGCAGCGACCGTCGATGATATCGATAGCGGGAATGAGTTCAATCATGACAGGTGCAGGAAGTTGGAGAGAAGACGCTCGCCGAGGGAACCGCTCTTTTCCGGATGAAATTGCACGGCATAAAAATTATCCTTTTTCAAGGCGGAGCAGAAGGTCACGCCACCGTATTCCGTGATTGAGGCGGTGAACGGAGAATGGGGGGGGATGCAGCAGAAACTGTGAATAAAATACATGAACGCCCCCTCGGCAATGCCGTCAAAGAGAGGAGAACGCAAGGAGTGAACGGTGTTCCACCCGATATGCGGAATCTTCTGGGGCGTATCAGGCCAGAGAGAAGAAAAGCGTCGTGCCCGAACGCCCGGGAAAAGACCCAGGCAGGTCGTTTCTCCTTCCTCCGAGTACTCGCAGAAAAGTTGCTGTCCGATGCAGATGCCAAGTACCGGTTGCCTGAGCGAACGCACGAGATCCGCCAGCCCTTTCTGCCGCAGAGAAGCCATGGTGTGCCCCGCTTCCCCCTGCCCCGGCAGAACCACCCTGTCCGCTGCCATGATTTTCTCCGGGTCATCGGTGAGCAGGGGATCTGCCCCGACGCGGCGCAGCGCATTCACCACCGAGCAGATGTTGCCTGCGCCGTAGTTGATGACCGCTATGTTCATGAATTGATGGAAGATGAATAAGTCAGAGAGCTCCCTTGCTGGAGGGCAGCACGAGGTGGCGCACGTCCCGCTGCGCCGCCATACGAAGCGCGCGGGCAAAGGCCTTGAAAATAGACTCGATGCGGTGATGGTCGTTGTCCCCACTCGCTTGCACGCTCAGGTTCATGAGTGCGGCGTCGCTCAGACTTTTGAAAAAGTGGAAGAACATCTCCGACGGAATTCCGCCGATCATGTCGTGCCGGAACTTCACATCCCACTGCAGCCAGGGACGCCCCCCAAAATCCAACGCCACACGGCAGAGGCAATCATCCATCGGCAGACAATACCCGTAGCGAGCAATACCGATTTTGTCGCCCAGGGCGCGCCGTAGGCATTCGCCAAGCGTCAGGGCCGTGTCCTCTATGGTGTGATGTTCGTCCACCTGCGTGTCTCCTTTGGCGTGAATGGTAAGAGAAAGTCCGCCGTGGTGAATGAGCTGCTCGAGCATGTGGTTGAAGAAAGGTATGCCGGTACTGATGCTACCCATGCCGGCGCGGTCCAGGTCCAACTGCACCAGCACATCAGTTTCTTTCGTTTGGCGATGCACCTGCGTGTTGCGTTCTCCTGCGATGATCACCTCTGCCACTTTGTCCCATACAAGTTCAGAACCGATGCATAGAAAGTGGCAGCCCAAATTTTGTGCAAGTTGCCCGTCTGTTTCTCGGTCGCCGATGACGTACGAGCGCTCCAGGTCGCAACTGCCGTCCATGTACTGCGTGAGCATGCCGGTGCCTGGTTTGCGCGTCGGTGCGTTGTCCTGAGGAAAATGGCGATCGATATGGATGGCATCGAATTCAATCCCCTCTCCTCTCAGGGTGTCGAGAATGAGGTTTTGCACCGGCCAAAAATCCTCCTCGGGAAAGGACGGCGTGCCAAGGCCATCCTGATTCGTGACCATCACAAAACGGTAGTCCGTGCACTCGCGGATAAGCGAGAGCGCACGAAAGACGCCCGGCATGAATGAGAGCTTCTCCAGCCGGTCGAGCTGCTCATCCGCGGGCTCGCGCACGAGGGTGCCATCGCGATCGATAAAGAGAATCTTTTTCATGAGGCGTTAGAGGAAGAGGAGAAGGACTTATCCAAATCATTCAGAGACGCAAGCAGCTCATCATTTTCCTGCGGGCTGCCTATGGTGATGCGCAGACACCCGGCGCAAAGCGCGATGCGACTGCGATTGCGCACAATGATGCCGCGCTGCACAAGAGCATCGTAGATTCCCTGTGCGTCGCTTACACGCACCAGCAGAAAATTAGCGGCGCTCGGAAACACATGTCGGCAAAGTCGCAATGATTTCAACTCTGCTGCCATTCGTTCCCGTTGTGACAGGATACACTGCACTCGGGCGTCCATTTCATCTCGCTTCGCCAACAGCTCAACCGCGAAATGCTGCGTAAGCGCATTGACATTGTACGGGTATTTGACGCGGTTGAAGTACGTGATGAGATCCGGATGCGCCAATGCCATGCCGAGGCGTATTCCTGCGCTCGCCCATGCTTTCGAGAAAGTGCGCAGGATGATGAGTTGCGGATACTCCTTCAACTGCGGCAGCAAGCTCTTCTCCGGCGCAAAATCGATGTACGCTTCATCGACCACCACGACACCGGGAAAACGCGTGAGCACTTTCTCAATCTCCCGGGCATCGATCATGTTGCCTGTTGGATTGTTCGGACTGCACAGGAAAATCACGCGTGTACAGGCATCCGCCGACGCAAGTAACTTTTCTGCACTGAACGAGAAGTCTGTTTCATCCAACGGTACACTGCGGTACTCCACACCGTTGATATGGGCGCATACAGAGTACATGCCGTAAGTCGGTTCCGGCGCAAGGACATTGTGCTGCCCCGGTTCGCAGAAGATGCGGTAGATCAGGTCGATCGCCTCATCGCTCCCGTTGCCGAGGAAAAGGGTATTCGCCTCCACACCGAGTTGCGTCGCCAGTTTCTCTTTCAATTCCCGCTGCAGAGGATCCGGGTAGCGATTGTACGGCGAGTTGTACGGACTTTCGTTGGCATCCAGAAAAATGTGCGCACTGTGCCCGGAATATTCATCCCGCGCGCTGCTGTATGGCTTCAGGGAACGAATGGAGGGGCGCACTAAAGCGAGCAGTTCATTTCGCTGTTCATCCTGCTCTGCCACGGCATCCTGCTGCGTTTTCACGGCTTCCGCAATGCGGAGGGACATGGCGTTCCTGTGGGCATCAAGCTGCTCGGCATGCGCCATGAGTTCCACGCAGCGCCCGATGGAGGAAATGCCGCGAGGGGTCAGTTCCTGGAGCGTCATCTTGCGCATGAAGCTGTCCAGACACAACGAGCTGTAGGCACGGGTGTAACCAAGGGTTGGCAGAGTGTGATTCGTGCCGGAAGCGTAATCGCCTGCACTTTCGCAGCTGTAGTTTCCGAGAAATACGGAGCCGGCATTTGTCGTGCGTTCTGCTACATCGCGATAATTTTTCACGGCGAGTACCAGATGCTCCGGCGCGTAGGAGTTAATGAAATCAATAGACTCCTGCTCATTTGGAAAAAGGAGAGCCATGCTGTGCGCGAGAGCCTGTTCCGCGATATTTTTACGCGGCAGCTGCTCAAGTTGGCGTCTCACCTCCTGCATCACACGCTCCAGAACATCCCGTTCTGTGGTCACGAGCACCACTTGACTATCCGGTCCGTGCTCGGCCTGGCTGAGCAAATCAGCCGCTACGAATTTCGGTCGGCAGAATGAATCCGCATACACCAGCACTTCGCTCGGCCCCGCCGGCATGTCGATGGCAACCCCCGAAAGTCCGACTAATTGTTTCGCTGCCACCACAAACGAATTACCTGGACCAAATATCTTATCCACTTTCGGCACACTTTCCGTACCGTACGCGAGAGCCGCGATCGCTTGCGCCCCACCCACGCGGCATATGCGTGTAATGCCGCACAAAGAGGCAGCATAGACGATGGCAGGGTGTACGCTCCCATCCACTGCCGGTGGCGTGCAGAGGGTCATCTCTTTGCAGCCGGCCAAACGCGCCGGAACGCCAAGCATCAGCACCGTGGAAAACAGCGGCGCTGAACCTCCCGGAACGTAGAGACCCACGCGCTCAATCGGCAGCGTTCGCTGCTCACAAAGGATGCCCGGTGCTGTCTGCACCTGCACTCGCCCGCTGCGCTGAGCGGCGTGGAAACGCAGAATATTGTCGTGGGCAAGACGGATAGCCTCCCGGAGTTCAGGAGAAACTTGCTGCTCTGCTGCCTGAATCTCGCTTTCGTTGAGCTGAATTTTCTGCAGAACGCAGTGATCAAAACGCTCGCTGAATTCTCGGAGAGCAGCATCGCCTCGTTCTCGCACGGCCTCTAGAATCGGGCGTACCGTGTCAAAGAGGGTCGTGGCATCTCGGGCAGGGCGCTGCGTGAGAGTGTTGAACTTTTCTTTCGCCGGGTTGATGATAATCTGCATGGTGGTGTGTGCGAGAGGTAATCAGAGCACCATGCTCTCGACGGGTAACACAAGAATTCCCTGTGCTCCTGCTTCCTTCAAACGCCCTATAATTTCCCAAAAGCGCTTTTCATCCAGCACGGTGTGGATGCTGCACCAATCCTCTTGCGCCAGTGGCATCACCGTTGGGCTCTTGATGCCTGGCAGCACGCTGAGGATGGCGTCCAGTGACTCCCGTGGCGCGTTCATCAGCACGTATTTCTTACCGACAGCCCCCATTACCGCGCGGATGCGGAAAAGCAACTCCTGCAGCACGGCATTTTTTTCCGGGTCAAGTTTGCGGTGAGCGATGAGTACTGCCTCGCTTTGCAAAACAACATCTTCCTCCTTGAGGTTGTTGCTCACCAGAGTGGAGCCGGAACTTACGATGTCGAATATGGCGTCCGCCAGTCCGATGCCGGTGGAGATTTCTACCGAACCGGAGATGACATGGATATCCGCTTGCACCCCCTTCTCCTGCAAATAGCGACGCAAAATGGAGGGATAAGATGTCGCAATGCGTCGCCCTTCCAGAGAAGTGATGCCGTTGTAGTCCATCTGTTTTGGCACGGCAATGGAGAGGCGACATGCCCCGAAACCAAGTTTTTCCACGATTTCCGCATCCGCCCCTTGTTCCTCCAGCTCGTTAAGCCCCACTACGCCGATATCCGCCGTCCCGTCCGCCACGGTGCCCGGGATGTCGTCATCGCGCAGGAAGAGTACTTCCACAGGAAAATTACTCGCTGCTACCAATAGCGTACGCTTGCTGGTGCCGATTCGGATGCCTGTTTCTGCCAGCAGGTGCATGGTGTCCTCATTCAGGCGTCCTTTGGATTGCACGGCGATTCTCAGTGTCTTGCTCATAGTTGTCCGGCTTGCGTCAGTGTTCGTGATTGTGGGAACGATGTCCATTTTTCTCGTTGCAGTGGCATGTATGCTCCCCGTTATGATCGTGCCCGCAACAGCACTCATGATCTGCCTCATGGTGGTGTCCGCAGTGACACTCATGCTCCTCCTGTTCCCCTTCATTCTCCACTTGTGGTGCGAGAAGGTCGATGAGTTCGCGATTCGCTGCCAGTGCAATCGCCAGTTCTCCTCGGGCATTGCGTAGGTCGCGTTTTGCTCCCGCTGCCAGCAGCATCTTTGCAATCTCGGTGTATCCGTAGCGAGAGGCAAGGTGCAGCGGCAGCTCTCCGTATGGGTTGCGTGCGTTCACATCTGCTCCCGCCGTCAGCAAGAGAGCGATCAGTTTTTCATCGGGTTCCACTCCCGCTTTTCGCAGATCCGGAGAAAAATCCACCTCGTCCTGCAACAGCAGCGTTGCCACCTGCCGTAAATCTTCTACATTATTGCCTTTCGCGATTTCTTCCAAAAATTCCTGCACCGGTTCGTCGTAATCATCCGGATCCAATTCTTCCGCAATGGCGCGCAGATCCTCCGGCAGCACCACAGGGCGCTCCTCGGCTTGCAACTCAATCGTTCTCCACCCGCTACTCAGCATCGCGGGGGAATTGTATACCTTTTTCTGCCATTTGACCAGCGCGAATTATGGTGAATGAGTGAAATCGTGTGCGGAAATCATAGTCCGAAGAGTACGCAACTTCCGAAATGCTCAAAAATTGAGGCACAATTTTACAATTTGCCCTCCCACAAGTGACCAGATAAATCGTGAATGTGAAAATTGTCCTCCTCAATTGCTTTGCAGCGGGGGGGGGGGAATATAGAATTGACGGGGTAGGACACGGCAGAGAAAATTTTTCCTGGGTACCACCAGTCTCTATTTTATGAATGAAACCTACCATCAAAAATTACGGGCTATGGGCATCTCGTTAGATGATGCAGTTCAGCTATCCAGGGAATTGTTGGAGCGTTGTCCACGAGGTAAGAAAGGGACCAATCTTCTCAATTACTGCCGAGATATTATATGTCATGGAAGTCGTGTGGTACAGGAGGCCCGCAGGTCTGTATCGTTGCGTCAAGCTATCGAAATTTCCCTCCAGGAAAGAGAGGATAGGCGCCCCCGAACCTTGTATGAACTTCATTACTTCCGTCGACGCATTTTGGAAAGTTGTACGCGTATAGCCGATATGGAATTACGCTGTATTACGGCTCAGCATTGCTATGACACCCTCACGTATATTTGTGGTACACCGCGTCAGTACTGTAAAGACCGCGTCCTTCTACACTCGATTTTTGCGTGTGGTATGCGTCATGGATGGTGTAATGCTAATCCAGTGAAAGCTCTACACAAGCCGCGTTTGCGAGAAACAGAAGTGATATCGCTTTCGTGGGAAAATATCAAGGGACTTTTACACACTGCCAAATTGCCGCCATTCCGTCGATGTATGCCGCCTCTCGGAATCATGTTGTGGGCCGGAGTAAGACCGACAGAAATGCAGCGCCTCCACTGGGAAGACATCAATTGGGAGGACGAAGTCATCATGATCAGACCAAAACACAGTAAGACTGGTGGCGCGAGATGCACTACGCTTCATCCTGTCCTACGTCGCTGGCTGGTTAATCTATGTTGCGGAGAAAGACTTTCTGGACCAATTTGCCCATCAGGATGGAAAAAATTATGGTACAGTCTCCGCAGTGAGGCAGGCGTGTTACCTTGGCAACAAGATGTCCTGAGGCATACTTTTGCTAGCTACCACCTCAAGCATTTTCGAGATCTTTCTCTGCTGCAGATTGAGATGGGTCATTCCACACCGTACCTCCTGCGCACTCGTTATCTGAATATGCGGGGCATCACGCGCGAGCATGCCCGCCAATTTTGGTCTCCGAAAGAGTGGTGCTGACATCTCTGCCATCTCATGCCTATGCGAGTTTGATGAGCATTTGCTTCATGGAATGACGTTCCTATTCAGTGATGGAGATTTCGAGAATATCCGAGAGTTTCCATAATTCACATTACCATAATTATTTCAGCTTGCGTCATATTTTGTATGAGGGTATAAGAGCAGAGTGAAGCATCGGATGATCATCTTCGGGGCAGGTGGACGCGTAGGAAGTGTGTTGAGTGTATTCGCGAAGGAGGAGGGATGGAAGATTCTTGCGCCCACCCGGGCGGAATGCAACTTGTTGCACCCCGGGGAAGCGGCAAATTATATATTGGAGCACCCGGAGGCAAACGCCGTTGTAAACTGTGCCGCTATAGCTTCGCCAGATGTATGCGAGACTAACGCGTTAGACGCCCATTTGGTGAATGCAGTTGGACCCGGAGAAATGGCGCTGGCTTGCCGGCATACCGGAGCGCGTTTTCTGCATCTCTCCACCGACTATGTGTTGGATTCCCGCCGTGCTGGATTGAAAGATGAAACCGCGCGTTGTAGGCCTTGCAACATCTATGGGATGAGTAAACATGAAGGCGAACTCCAAGTTATTGAAGCGCTGCCGGAATCTCTCATCCTACGTGTTTCATGGGTATGTGGTAATCCGCATCGCCCTGCTTTTCCCGAAAGTATCGTAGCTCGTGCTTTGCGCGGAGAGGCTCTTTCCGCCATCGCAGATAAATTCTCACTGCCAACCCATGTGCGAGACATTGCTTCCGTTATTCTCGCACTTATCGATAAGCCAGAGTTGCAGGGAGTTCTGCATCTTTGCTCGAGAGGAGAACCCATGAGTTGGTTTGATATCGCCCTTATGGCTGTGCATTGCGCACATGATTTAGGGTCACTGCATATTATCCCCCCCATTACCCCGCAGCATTTGTCGGATGCCTCCTTTTTTTACGCGCAGAGACCCGTTCATAGCGCCCTGGACAGCTCTCGTCTCGGGCAAATTCTCGGGTACCAAATGCCAACCGCTGAAGACACCATCCGCCACGCCGTGGGCGATTATCTACAGGTCCTTAGTATAGCTAGGCGATTCGCCTCCGAGAACGACGGGCAATGAAACATCGGATGCGCCATCCGATGTGTCGCTGAGATTTTGCGATGATTGTTGCGAGAACGACGGCAAAACCAACCCACTGACCTGGCATTGTGCTTTCCGCATACACTGCCCAACCAAGAATGGTGGCTTCAGTGGGTTCCATGCAAACGATGATGCCGTATTCCAGCGATCTGAGACGACTCATGGCATAAGCGATTAGCACAAGTACTGCTACTCCTTGCAGCAAGCCAATTGCAGCTAACCAGAACCAGCCGCTTGGCTCTGTGATCCATGGTTGAGGAGCTGCCAGCAGAGGACCAAGGAGTACAAGAGTGCCCGCTAAAGATTGCCAATACATGCGTCGCAGCATACCCACGTTACTTGGTGTGTAACGGTTTCCCACCAGGTAGAAAGAATAAAAAAGCCCCGCAAGAAGCCCACAGATCACTCCGATGGTGTTGTCGTTGCTTTGTGGTGAACCAGCAGTGGCATCCGGCGAGAAATAGCACACGAGAAGAATGCCGATACTTGCACTGGTAAGCAACATGACATCTCTGCGCGGCGGGCGTTGTTTTTCAATGAGCGATTCCCAGAAACCAGCGAGAAAAGTACCCAAAATTGGCAGCACCGCCGCGAGTCCCGCCGAGGCGTGCAGGAAAGCCATGTAGTAGAATAGAATACACAGTCCGATACTCACGCCTGTGAAAAATGAGATACCGGAAAAATTCGTAATCCCCACGCCTCGAAGACGGCAAATGAGAGCAGTAATACCAAATACGATGAAACCGCCGCTGAATCGCGCAAAAGAAGAGAGTTGCGCGCAAGAGTGAGCCTCGCGTACCAGTACGCAAAGCGTCCCCATAAGCATCGCTGCTATGAATGCAGCACCTAGCGCTTGAGCATGTTCGGATGCCTTTTTCCCCATAGGTTAATTTCGTTACAGAATCATTTGCAATCTGCTGCCAAGGCATCCACACAAATTGCTGACCATGTTTCGAGGCGTTCGTAAAGAGCCCCCCTCAATTCATCCAGCGTGTAAAATCTTAATTCGGCAAGAGCGCCTTCATTCGGCGCTATCTGTTCATTATCCAGATCAAAAAGATGCACGATGCCCAAGTGGACACTGCCTACCTCGTTCGTGTCATCGTTTATGATAGCATAGAGTTGTTGGGTGGCTGTTCCAGAGAAAGAAATTTCCTCTCGGATTTCACGTTCCATGCCCGCCAGGTATGTGCAAATGCTGTCAGTAAGACCATCCACAGGGTTAATGTGTCCTCCCACCCCCATGGAAAGTTTGTTGTGCAACCGCGCTTCTCCCCCCTTCGGTGTGCGCGCGTACGCTAAGAACTTTTCCTTATGACGAAAAATAGCATACGCAACCATCTGCTTGAAATGCGGATCCTCCTCCGCTGTGGCGCGATCCATGTATCGCGCCACTCCCGGTTTAAAAAAAGCCGTCAGATAATCTTGCAAATTCCGCCGAAGCCCATTGAATGCACCAACCGCCTCAAATGCCGTGCGTGGAATAACCAGCACCTGTTCTCCATTGTACTTGGACATGGCCGGATTCTAACATATTTTCCCCTGTATGGGAAGCGTGAATTGGAGGTGTTTTGCAGGAGGGGCATTGCTTGTGCGTTCAATTTGGGCCAGAAATGGAAAATCGCTGCCGGTATTTTTGAGGGGAAAAAGTGAAGAAAAAGCAGGGAAGGGCTTCCTTTCCAAGGGCTTGTTACTTGTAGATATATTTAAATAACACAGAATCAATGTATGATGAATCATGATTCGTGAATCTCATGTATTGGATTGTCTTTTCTCTATGGAGTTTCGAATTTGCTGTTTCTAATGAATTTGCCATGTTTGCAGGAGGAAATGAATTGCCTGAGGCGGGTGACTTGTGTACAATAGGAACGATGAGAAGACCCCCCATCCCGGGGCTCGTTCTGGCTGATAGCTGGCTGGAGCCCTACACCCGTGAGATTCGGGCACGGCTGCGGTTATATGACGGTCGTGTGGAGGCACTGCGCAAAAAGTACGGGAGTTTGATGGAGGCTGCGCGCGGATACGTTCGCATGGGATTCAATCGTGATCGCAAGACGAAGGAGTGGATCTACCGTGAATGGGCGCCAGGTGCGCGAGGGCTTTTTCTCATTGGCGATTTCAATGAGTGGAACAGGGCAGCACATCCCATGACCCCGGATGGTGTGGGCAACTGGGAGATACGCCTGCCTATGGATGCTTTGCGGCACGGAATGCGGGTAAAGGTGCATGTGATTGGCGCAGATGGACAAGGTCGTGATCGCGTGCCAGCGTGGATACGCTATACAGAGCAGGATCCGCGGACCTACGATTACTGCGGATTGATTTGGGAGCCGGATAAACCCTACCGCTGGAAAAACACGCGTTGGACACCGGCGCACATCAAAAGTCCTCTTATCTACGAAGCTCACGTTGGTATGGCGGGTGAGGAACAACGTATCCATACGTACGCGGAGTTTACCGCGGACGTGTTGCCGCGCATAGCCAGACTCGGGTACAACGCTGTGCAGCTTATGGCGATTCAGGAGCACCCGTACTACGGCTCTTTCGGGTATCACGTGTCATCCTTTTTCGCGCCGTGCAATCGTTTTGGAACGCCAGAGGATCTCAAGAGACTCATCGACACCGCGCACGGTTTAGGATTGGCTGTTCTGCTTGATGTAGTACATTCCCATGCAGTGAAAAATATCGCAGAGGGACTGAATGATTTTGATGGATCCGGCGGGCAATATTTCCATGCAGGTGTGAGAGATAGCCGCCACCCGGACTGGGACAGCTGTCTTTTCGACTACGGCAAGCCGGAGGTGCAGGAATTCTTGCTTTCAAATCTGCGTTGGTGGCTGGAGGAGTACCGGTTTGATGGCCTGCGGTTCGATGGCGTGACCAGTATGCTTTATCTGCACCATGGCCATGAGCCTTTCACCGACCTCAGTTGCTACTACAATGATCGCGTGAACGTTGATGCTGTAACCTACCTGCAACTCGCCACGACGCTGGTGCAGATGATACGTCCGGGAGCCATCGTAGTAGCGGAGGATATGAGCGGTATGCCTGGCATGTGTCGTCCTGTGGATGAAGGCGGACTCGGTTTCTCGCACCGTCTGGCTATGGGTTTGCCAGACTATTGGATTAAGCTCATCAAAGAGAAAAGGGATGAGGAATGGAGTATGGGGGACATGTGGTACACTCTCATTAACCGTCGTTACGGTGAACCGAACATAGCGTACGTCGAGAGTCACGACCAGGCGCTTGTAGGAGATAAAACTATCGCATTTCGCTTGATGGATGCAGAGATGTATACGCATATGGCACGTGGAATGGATAGTTTAACTATCGAGCGCGGCATGGCGTTGCACAAGATGATCCGACTCATTACCCTGGTTGCCGGTGGGGAAGGCTGGCTGAATTTCATGGGTAATGAATTCGGACATCCGGAGTGGATTGATTTTCCGCGTGAAGGCAATGGCAATTCATACCTGTATTGTCGTCGTCAGTGGAGTTTGGTGGACAACGAGCAGTTACGTTATTGCTTCCTCAATGCTTTTGACGCCGCTATGTTGCGTCTGGTAAAGGAGTATGACCTGTTGGATGCCCCACCGGCGCACCCGCTGAACATGGATGAGAAAAATCGAGCTATGGCCTTTGAGCGCGCCGGACTTATCTTTGTGTTCCATTGGGGTGGAGAAAACGCATTGCCCGATTACTTGTTGCCTGCTCCATCGCAGGGTTCATGGGAGGTTGTGTTAGATTCGGACGCAAAAGAATTCGGGGGGTTAGGCAGGCAAGATCCTGGTGTGCGTCATGAGACGCTTGCAGGGGATTCCGTTTCCCTCTATCTGTTGCCACGGACTGCGATGGTTTTGAAAAAATTATGACCGAGACGCCACTCGAAACCTCTGATGAACAGCCAACCATTCACTTGATGGATGATGCATTGGCAAGTCGCGTAGCGGCCGGAGAGGTGGTGGAGCGACCCGCTTCCGTGATTAAGGAACTTGTTGAAAACAGCATTGATGCCGGGGCTCGATCCGTACGAGTGGAAATTGCTCGAGGTGGGGTGGCCTTCATTAAAGTGGACGATGACGGGGTCGGGATGAGCCGTGCGGACCTGGCTCTCTGCATGAAAAGTCATGCCACCAGCAAAATTATAAAGTTTGAGGATCTATATGAGCGCTGCAGCATGGGTTTTCGTGGTGAGGCATTGTCGAGCGTTGCATCTGTGTCGCACATGACGATTTCCACGCGCCGCGCGCGAGATGTGGAAGGTTCATGCATTGTTTCACACGGAGGGGATGAAGAGGAGCTTCGTGCAGCGGGCTGTTCTCCAGGCACCCATATTGAAGTGCACGATCTTTTTTACAACACTCCGGCACGGCGCAAATTTCTCAGACGTGTTGAGACAGAAAATGCGCATGCTGAGCATCAAGTTCAGTTGCATGCACTTGCTTTTCCGAATATACGCTTTGCCTTTGTGAATGAGAATGGAACCACATTCGACGTGGCTCCCACGTCGGACTTACGCCATCGTATCGCTGAATTTTTTGGAAAGGATTTTGCGGAAAAATTACTTCGTCTTCGTCCCGTTCTTGCGAACGGTGTTCGGGTGACGGGTTACATTCTCCCACTGAATGAGGCCCGCCGAAATAGGAGAGTTCAGTACATTTTTCTCAATAATCGTCCCATTGAGGACAAGAATATTCTGCGGGCAGTGCGGGATGGTTTCGGGGGACTTCCCACCGGCCTCCAGCCTGTCTTTTTCTTGTACCTGGACATAGAGCCGGCGCTCGTTGACGTAAATGTGCATCCGGCTAAGCGAGAGGTGCGTTTTCGTCGCCTGTCAGACGTAATATCAGCAGTGATTGATTCAGTCGTCAGCACCTTGGCAGACCACGCTCGGGCAGAACAAACCTCCGTTTCGAGTTTGCAGACTTCATCGGTTGTGGTGGAGTCTCCACATGTTTTTCCCGGAACAGCAGCCCCTTCCAAAGATGAAGAGCATGTGCCATCTCAGAATCAGTCCATCAGGCTTCAAGAACGAGTACCGCAGCGCGCAATCCTTCCGCCCCTGAAGTTGGTGATTGAGCCAGAGCAACAGGAACTAGACCTCCCTGCTACTCAGCATTTACCTCAATCTACGGAGAAGGAACTGTCATCTGATTTCCCCTTTCGTTTTTTGGGTATTTTGCCTGGTCATTTTGTCGTCTTTGAGAATTCGGAGGGGCTTGTGGTCCTTTCAACGTCTTCCGCTCGCGAGCGCATTGTTTTTGAGCATTTGGTGGCGCAAAATAAGTACCCCGTAGAGACCCAGCAGCTGCTTTCCCCGTCATTTGTAGAACTGGATGCCCGAGACGCTGCTGTGGTAAAGGATTTGCTGCCTCTCTTCACACGAGCAGGCTTTCGTGTGGTGCTTTTTGGTTCAAAAACCCTGCGCGTAGAGGGAGTACCAAGTTTCCTGAGACTTTCGGATGTTGATCAATTTGTGGCTGATATGATCAGGGCGTTCAGTGTCGGCGAAGTGAGATTAAAGAGTTCCCGCGATCCTTTTGAGATTTTTGCCATACGGATGGCCGCCGCCTATGTTAAACGCGAGAATCTATCTGTGTGGTTGGAAGCCCCCTTGTCGTTGTTGCGCGAGCTATTGCACTGTGATATTCCCTACTGTACGCCGCGTGGCAAACCGACCATGATTCCATTGCCTCTTAGTGAACTGAAGCGTCGTTTCCAGGCTCTGTGATATTCAATCTTAAACTTCTTTTAGTCAGGTTGTTATTGTTTCTGTTTCGCTGCCGAAAGTGCTGAGGCATGGAATGAGCGGTCAATTTTCTATGTGAAATGACCCGCAAAAGAGAATCCTCCCACCCCAAACATGGAGCGGGAGGATTCGGAGAGAAGAAGGCGATACTCTACGGCATCAGATCGCAGCTGCGCGGATGATCGCGGCAAAAGAAGCAGCTTTCAGCGCAGCACCGCCCACGAGCGCACCGTCAATATCCGGGCAAGCCATCAATTCTGACGCATTCGCAGGCTTCACCGAGCCGCCGTATTGGATGCGCACCTTATCGGCAGCATCTGTTCCGAAAGTTTCTTTCACCACGCTGCGAATAAAAGCATGAGCGGCCTGTGCATCCGTTGCAGAAGCGGTTTTCCCCGTGCCGATAGCCCATACAGGCTCATAGGCAATCACGAGACCTGCCACTTGTTCGTCGCTAAGTCCCGCCAGTCCCTCCTCCACTTGGGAGCGCAGAATTTTTTCCAGCTCTCCTGCCTCACGTTGTGCGAGAGTTTCCCCGATGCAGTAAATAGGCACAAGTCCCGCAGCGAGGGCTTTTTTGATTTTCTTGTTGATGTAGGTGTTGGTTTCACCATGGTACTGGCGGCGTTCGCTATGACCTACCACCACATACTTGCAACCTATTTCCGATAACATGGCCGTAGAAATTTCACCGGTGAACGCACCGTTATCGTGGTCGCTTACATCCTGGGCACCCACGCCAATGCACTGACATCCATTCAGTGCCTCCATCACAGCGGGAATGGTTACAAACGGTGGAACAATCACTTTCTCAACCCCTTTGCACTCGCAGAGCTTTTCTTCCTTGAATGCACTCAAAAATTCTTTAGCCTCCTGGGGCCCCATGTTCATCTTCCAATTAGCGGCAATAATAGGTGTGCGTGACATAGCTTGATGTTTTGTGGATCGACGTGGCTCAGTCTAACCTGCCGCCCCCATCCAGTCAAGACATTTTACATTGGTTGATGATAGGCTGGGTTCGCGTTGTTCGATTTCTTTGCTTCCTGCTCCAGATGCTGTTGCAAAGCCTTGAGGATATCCTGTTCCGGGAGGAAATTAGCATCGTGGTGGGAAGAACGGATGAGCGGACCGGAGGCGACATGGCGGAATCCCTTACGCAAAGCGATTTCGCGTAACTCGTCAAATTCCTCCGGATGCACGTATCGGATCACAGGCAGGTGCTTCACGCTGGGACGTAGATATTGTCCCATAGTCAACACACTCACTCCGACACCCAGCAGATCGTCCATCGTTTGCTCAATCTCCGCACGCGTTTCTCCAAGTCCGAGCATAATGCCACTCTTGGTCACTACAAGACCCGGTGACATTTTCAACGCACGTTCCAGTACTTGCAGAGACCGGCGGTATTGTGCACGGAAGCGAACCATGGGAGTGAGTCGTTCCACAGTTTCTACGTTGTGGTTGAGAATATGCGGATATGCTTCCATCACCTCTGCCAGAGCCTCTTCCTTGCCGTTGAGATCCGAAATGAGCACCTCGATGATTGTTTTTGGACTTACCGCACGAATGGCTCGAATCGTGGCCGCAATATGCCCTGCTGCACCGTCTGCCAGGTCGTCGCGCGTTACCATCGTCACTACGGTGTGGCTCAATTTCATACGCGCCACAGCGTCAGCTACTTTCATTGGTTCTTCAGGATCAAGAGGTTTAGGTTTTGCCGTGCGAGTGGCACAGAACCCGCAGGCGCGCGTGCATACTTCGCCGCAAACCATAAAGGTGGCAGTGCCATGGGTCCAACATTCTCCGCGATTGGGACAAAGAGCCTGTTCGCAGACTGTGACGAGGTCTTTTGAGCGCACCAGGTCCTGAAGATTTCGAAAGACGCGTCCTTTGGGCAGCTTCACTTTGAGCCAATCAGGTTTCTGTTGGGCAGGATGATTCATTACTCCGAAAGTTATGCACCATAACGGGGCGTCATGCAAGCGTAAAGATTCATCACTTGAATATCTTGAGACAGAATAAGCTGATTTTGCGGCAAATATCAGATAGATTCTTACACACAAACATATAGCGAGTTAGATTGCCTGTATCAGATGGGTATGACAGATTTATATCCGGCAGATGGACTGCCATTTTAGAAACAACACGACTAGGATTATGACCCAGAGAAATATAACCCGCTACACATACGAGACGACATCCTTCCAAGGCTGGCGCTTGAGTATATGCCGCAAGTGGAACCAATTCACAAAGTATTTTTCAGACCGTCAATATGGCAGCGAGGAGGCGGCTTTTCAGGCGGCTCTTGAGATGCGAGACAGGATTTTTGATGCGCTCCAGCGCACGCCTGATGATCCCCGCGCAGTATTCGAACAATTCAAGAGTGGCACGATGACAGTTCCTCGAGAAAGACAGGTACAGAACTGATATTTCTGACAAAAGAGAGGGGTTGGATTGCAACCTCGTTGACGAGAGATCCGCGTGTTTTTTGCACGCGGATTTTTTTAATAAAAGATAGACGAAAACGAGGGAAGGGGGTACAATGGAGGCGTGAAATGGAAACTCAAGGAGGTAGAATCATGCGACTCGACGCTGGACGAAGCGCGTATACTGTCGCCGTGGACCATTGTGCGAGCGGAGCGACAGCTGAAAGGACGCGGGAGATTCAATCGAGAATGGGTAGCAGACGAGGGCGGATTATGGGCGAGTTATAATTTACCACTGGATGCGCAGGGAAGGCATCCGTGGAGTTTCCTTCCTCTTGTGGCGGGAGTAGCAGTGATAGAGGCATTGAAGGAATTTGCCATTGAAGGGATGCGCCTTCGGTGGCCGAATGATTTGCTGGTAGGGCGTGCGAAGCTCGCCGGCATCCTGGTGGAACGCCCTCGGGGGGAGATGGCGTCTGTCGGCATCGGAATGAATGTGCATAACACTGTTGTTGATTACTACGACATTTTTTCCGATCCTCCAGTGCGTATGGAAGATCTCACGGTGCAATGTCCTGAGGTGGATAGTCTTTGCGCCATGATAGGGCAGAGCCTGGCGTCAACCTTCGATACCTTTCTGACCGGTGGCCCGGAGGCTTTGGAAGAAGAGTTAAATGCCGCCTGGGGAAGTTCGAAACCGGTAGTAGCGATTACGGATTCCGAACGTATTTGCGGCTATTTCGTCGGAGTCACGAGCGATGGATCTCCTATCCTGCGGCGGGCAGACGGCACTCGTATCGAAGTGCCGGGAATCTCCATTGTGCGTCTCAAAGAACTCATCTGAAAACAACATTAATTCCTCTCTACCGTGGATAACAAGAAGCGTTTCCAGTCATTATTGCTCGGGATAGGACTCGTCGGTATGGCGACGTTGCTAAGTTCCTTTGTGTTGAGTGTAGAGAATCGGAAACTTCCGGAAAATTACGCACACTGGGACAAGAAGTCCGTTCCCATCTCTCTGCAATGTGCGGCATGCCATCCGGCACAATTCAGGACATGGTGCGGCAGTGATCACGCGTGGGCATTGCGGAACCAGGAGTCAGAGTTGGACGATGAACCCTTCAGTGGGAAGATTCTGCGAGTGCACGACGCCAGCCAGCGCTTCACCATCGGAGCGGACGGGCAGAGGATACTGGAGGATTCGGTCACGGGACGTAAGTTTCCAACGCGTTTCGTTGTGGGGCATACGCCGCTGGTGCAGTACCTGGTGCCTGGGGAGAGAGGAGCGTTTCACACCCCAAGTGCGGCGTGGGATACGGAGAAGCGTGAGTGGTTTGATGTTTTTGCAGACGATGAGCGGTTGAAGACACTGGGTATGGACAAACGTTTGGCGGGTGAGTGGGGGCACTGGCTTGGGCGAGGGATGAATTTCAATTCTCAGTGCGCCCGCTGCCACACGTCCGGTTACATAAAAAATTACAACCCTGATACTGACTCATACGATTCTACGTGGAAGGAGCCGGGAGTTTCCTGTATCCAGTGTCATCGCCTTGCAGAGGCTCCCGATCCGCAGGATGGTTGTCTTGTGGCGCCCAAGCACCGCCAGATGACGGCGAAACAGATCAGCGATAATTGCGCTTCTTGTCATGCTCGTGCCGAGGAGCTGGATGACAGGTTCCGTCCATGTGATCGATTTGAAGATCACTTTCGGTTGGAGCTACCGGTGGCAGATGGGGTGTATTGGCCCAATGGAATGCAGCGCGACGAGGTTTATTGTGAGACAAGTTTCCGTCTTAGCCGCATGGCAAGGGCGGGAGTCACCTGTGTGGACTGCCATCGGCGCGAAAACGGTGAGTTGATTCTGCCGTACGAGGACAATAGTCTTTGTTATCGATGCCATGAGACAGGATTTACCGAGATCCACGGTACGCGCGCTCCCATTTCCCACGGTGCACCGGATAACACCTGCGATAAAAATTCCATTGGCGGACGTTGTGTGGAGTGCCATATGCCGGATTCCACCTATATGGCGCGCGATAATCGACGTGACCATTCGTTGAACATCCCCGATCCGGTTTTGAGTGCGGAGCTCGGCATCCCGAATTCTTGTACCATGTGCCACAAGGACAAAGATGATGCTTGGGCAACTGAGGTGCTTGCCCGCGCTATCCCCAAACAAAAGATGGAGGAGAGACGTCCTCGGACTCGCGCTGTGTATGCTGCGCAAAAGGGAAAGGGAAACACTGATGATTTGCTGAGAGCGCTTGCAAAGGAGGATATTCCGGCCTGGCGTGCGACTCTCCTGGAACTCCTTGCGCGGCAGCCGCAGGATCAGAGAATCGTGGAGGCTGCCGGAAAAGCAGCAACAGATCCGGATGCCCTCGTGCGTACGGCTGCTGCCGGAATCATGGGAGATCATGTGGTGCCGCTATTGGAGGACGATGCGCGTGCTGTTCGTCACGTTGCGGCATGGACCCTCTTGCAGCACGACTACGCCAAGGTAAGAGGGACCAGGGCTTTGGAGGAGATCAAGGCAGCGGCAATCCATCGCGCAGATCAGCCTACGGGAGCCATGCAACTCGCTGCCATTGCTCTGGCGGGGGGAGATACTGCCGGGGCGGAGCGTCAATACAAGCGAGCTATTGAGCTTGACCCCGTTTCTCCCGTGCCATACATGGATTATGCGGTGCTGCTGGCGCGATTAAAGCGTCCGATGGATGCTTTGCAGCAGATGCTTACCTGCACCAGAGTTGCACCAGATCACGCTGAAGCGCAGTATCGCCTGGCATTGATTCTTGCAGAAGTGGGGCAATATCGTGCTGCACTCGTAGCGTTGGAACGTGCGCTGAAGGCTGATCCGCACCATGCGGCGTCGTTGGAAACACGAGAGACGCTGCTGAGGTATCTGCGTTCGAATGTTCCTGAATCCTGAAAAACTGATCTTATGCCTTTTTTTGATTCTTCCTTTTCGCCGGGAATACCGGTGATCGTAGTAGGGTTGGTTTTGGCTTTCGTAGCTTTCTCGCTCTTCAAAGGAGTGATCAAGTTGCTGTTGTTGCTGGCGGCAGCGGTCAGTGCTATCATTGTGTGGATTTTTTTACAGAAAAATGGTTTCACTTTTCTATCTTTCGTCACGGGTAATCCGCAACCATGGATGGTACAGGTATGCTCATGGGGCGCCGCTGTTTTTGTCTTTGCAATCTTTTTTCACGGCATGAGCTGGTTCTCCCAACTCTTTTCCTGGCACCGCGGGGGCGCTTCTACCGGTGGCATTCTCACTACGGGACTCATGTGCCTCCTCCTTTTCTGGGTAGCGATGGTTGGGGTTTCCTACTACAGCGACGTATCACTGATCAGCCATTACCATGATCGGGCAAGCTCTCAGGCTACGCCCGCGCAGATTCCCTGGGTCTCTCGTTTCAGCAAGGCCTTGCACGAGTCATCTCTCACGTCCTGGCTTGCCGGCCTCAATCCAATGGATGACCCTGCTCAGACGAAGCTTGCTTGTATTGTGGCATACGGCTGCTCATTGGACGAAGCTGGTCTCACGCAGTTCTACAAGACCTGCCTGGAGCGTTCAGGAGTGCCGCAGCCTTCGAGGTTTCTTGATCTCTTTCGTGACAAGGGCTTGCGCACCCTGGTAGAGGAAGGGCGCTTTGTCACCCTTTTGGAGAATGAGCACCTCAAAACATTTCTACAGCGGCTCAATACCCAGGAAATCCTCGGGAAAATGCAGCTACAGTGAGGGAAAATGACAGTTTGTTCATTGCCGGAGTATTCGGCGCAAGTTCAGTGAGATAAGAAGGGCTTTGAAGCGCGCATAATCCTCCTGCCGCGTACCGGAGGTGAGGATGTATTGGTATTCCCATCGGCGCGCGTTCTCAATTTGGGCATTGTGCAGGCGCAGTTGAATCGTTTCTTCATCGTCAGTGGAACGACCGCGCAATCGGGCTTCGAGTTCCTTTTCCGGCACATGAATGAAAACATCTGCGTAAGCTTTGCGGATGGTGGGATGCTCACAGGCACGGATGCTTGCAGCTCCCTGCACATCAATATCCATTACGACATTGCTGCCCCTCTCCAACCGGCGCACTACTTCATCGCGCAGGGTGCCATAAAAATTTCCGTGTACACAAGCGTATTCCAGAAAATCTCCGTTTTCTACCCTGACTTTAAATTCCTCCGGAGTGAGGAAGTAGTAATCTGTGCCGTCTTTTTCCGTGCCGCGTGGTGAGCGTGTGGTGCAGGAAATGGAGTAAGAGGCGAGGCCTTCGGCTTCCGCGTGGCGGCAGAGGGTAGATTTCCCCGAGCCGCTGGCGCCTGATACAACGAGGAGAGAACCAAGCATATCACTCAATGTTTTGGACTTGTTCGCGGATTTTTTCCAACTCCGTTTTGGCTTTTACGACTGTCTGTGCAAGTTGAGCAGAATTGGCTTTGGAACCAGTTGTGTTCAACTCGCGGAAAATTTCCTGGCAGAGAAAATCGAGGGTACGTCCCACGGGTTGATCACTGCTGCAGAGTTCTTCAAATTGATTAAAGTGTGATTCAAGCCGTGCCAGTTCTTCACTGACATCGCACCTATCCGCAAAAAGTGCCAGTTCCTTGACGAGCCTTTCGTCGTCGTTTTTGAACATGAGGTCGTACTCTTTGAGCCGTTGCAACAGAGCTTCCTTGTACCGCGTGGGAACTTCGGTCGCCAGGCATTTCATCTCTTCACGCATTCTGCGCAGAGTGTTAAGTCGCGCTAAAAGCTCCTTCTGCAAATGCGCACCCTCCGTCGCGCGCATAGCAGAAAATTGTTGCATCGCCTCATGCAAGAGATCACATAGAGTGCTCCTCCAAACTTCTTCGGCTGTGATGTTTGGTTCGACGTTGTCGGTGATAATCCCCAGGCGAATGAGGCTGTCCATGGTGATTTGCACGGAACTGCCGTTGATTTTGCCTATTTTTCCAAGCAGAGTTTTCAGCGCCACGAGTTTTTCTTCCCGAAACGTTAGTGAAGCACCTTCATCTCCATCTTTTTGTTGGAGGAAAATGTTGATATTCACTCGACCGCGGGAAATGACAGAGGACACATAATCGCGGATGCGTTGTTCCAATCCACTCCATGGTTTTGGGAGAGAGATGATAATTTCGGCCTGCCTGCGATTCACACCGCTGATCTCCATACGCAGACCGGCAGCGCCAAAGGGGCCGGTGGCGGCCCCGAATCCTGTCATGCTATTCATAGGGATTTGAACCAATGATTTGGGTGAAACGTGCATCGAGGGCAAGTGTCTCTTGCACGTTGAAACTAAGGTCACGGCTAAGATTATCCATGGCCTTGATGCGCGCGAGAAGATCGGGTATGCTGCTCTGCTGAGCCACCCGTTCCAGCTCCGGTATCAAGGGGACGACATCTACAGCGTGGCTGGCAAGCAACACGGCCTGTCTGAAACATATTTGCAGTAATTCCAGCATTTGTACCCGCGTGCTGAGATATTCTGTCTCGATGAGCGCCGAGGTCACATCTTTTTGCCGAGCTTCCCAATCGCGGACATCCGTCCCTTCGGAATAGGCTTTTGACTCCTCTTTGAGAGCCGAGGTAATACGTCGGGTGATGTCCTCTCTGTAGTGCTCTAAAACTGTTTGAAAATCAGCCCGCAGAGCGAGAGCTGCGACATCAGATCCCATGTGAGCCATAGCAGACTGTACGGCAGGGAGAAATTTTTGCTGTGCCGGTGTAAGATGGACACTGCAAGACATCGGTTCCATGAGATCCAGGCGGATGCATCGCGAGCGAATAGTGGGCAGCAGCCGTTCCGGAAGGTGAGTGACGAGGATAATGAGGGTCTGCGGCGGCGGCTCTTCCAAGGTTTTGAGAAAGGCATTGGCTGAGTCGTCAGACAGGCGATCAGCTTCACAGACAAGAACTAATTTGGTGGCTCCTTCTTCGGCGCGCATCGCCAAGAAGGGCTCCACCTCACGTACCGCCTGAATAGTGATAGTGCGTAGTTTAGAGCTTGGCTTGATGACGCGACACATGGGGTGCAGCAGCTTGCTGATGTCCTCGGCGCTTGCTCCGGTGAACTCATGTGCTAAACGGAGCGCTAACGTGTACGTACCGGATTCCGGAGATCCGGTGATAAGCAGGGCGTGCGGCAAGCGTCCTCTCCCCGCTGCGCTCATGATTAATTTTTCAGCTTGATCCGGAGTGAATGCCATAACACTTTACAGTTCGGGGTAGGAACCGAGCACCTTCACCATAGGACAATGCTGCCGCAGATCCTTCAAACAGCTCAGCAGCGGTTCCGACTCCTCGTGTCCGTCCACATCAACGGAAAAGAGGTATTCCCACGAAGAGTGGCGTGAGGGGCGTGAGTCGATGCAGTAGATATTGATGCCATGCTTCTTGAAAAGTATGAGCGTGTCTGCCAGTGTGCCGGCGGTGTGCGGCACACCAAAGCAGATAGTGGTGCGATCCTTTCCGGTGGGGTGGGTACTCTGCTTACCGATGATAGCGAAACGCGTGGTATTTGTGGCAATGTCTTGCACGTTCGCTTGCAGTATCCGGAGTCCGTAGAGATCGGCAACTAACTGACTGCCTAGCGCCGCTGCGCCACGACCGGCCTCCGCACGAGCAATTTTCGCTGCTGCCGCAGTGGAAGCAGTCGATACCTGCTCGGCATTTGGATGATTCTGCTGCAACCACAGACGGCACTGTCCAAGTACTTGCGGATGCGAGTAAATTATCTTTATTTCATCTTGTTTAATGTTGCCGATCAAACAGTTGCGTATACTTTGCAAATACTGTGCGCATATGCGCAGGCTGCTGCTGCTCATCAACAAATCCATTGCCTGTGTCACGAATCCCGCCGTACTGTTTTCAATGGGGACAACGGCGTAGTCGATTTCTTCGCGTGCTGCAGCGGCAAATACATGTTCAAACGAGGAATAGGGATTAAGCTGTACACTTTCTCCGAAACGAGCCAGCGCTGCCTGGTGACTCCATGTCCCCTCTGGTCCAAGGTATCCCACGCGCAATCCTCCCTCAAGGAGATAACCGCAACTGATGATCTGACGATAGATGCTCAGGAGAGCCTCCTCCGGTAAGACTCCTTGATTGAGTACGGCAAGTTTCTCCCGCTGAGCGCTCTCTCGCTCCGGCACGAAGAGAGGAGAGTCTTGCTTTTGCTTGATTTCTCCTACGCGGCGTACACACTTCATGCGCTCCTTAAGGAGCTCCACGAGGGAGGCGTCGATGCGGTCGATCTCTGCACGCAAGTTTTCAATTTCCTTCATGCCGCGCGCATTCTACCATACTCCCGACCTCCTTGGCAAGTCCAACGGCTTGCCTTGAACAAATGCCCGTGGCAAATCAGGGCAACTCTGTTCGAAACTCGCGATTGTTGCCGAATGAGAAACCCTCCCTCGTTAGCCTGATGGGTACGTATTTGCAATACGTATGTCAAGCCTCTATTTGATTTTTTTTATTCTTCTTTTTCAATGTCTTATTAGAGAAGCCCATCTCTTTCAGATCCCAAAATTGGCTTGTTAAGTTTTTTTAGACCTCACATAGTCAGACTCTTAGGTTCATGCGGATACGTATTGCAAATACGTAGACTGTTCCTCAAGCACGCGGATTCTTGAAGCGGTCACGCCGCATCATCCCGCAACTTCTAACAACTCTATTCTATTTGCACTATGAAATTGCATCTACCGGTTACACTGTTTGTGGCTCTCATGAGCCTGTTGTCCACGTTGCCAGCCTTTGCTGCCAAAACCTTGACGGTGGGAGGTGAAATCAAGGAAGATTGGGATGGTCGGCTGTCGGAGCTGGGTAAGGTAGTGGAGGGTACGTCAATGGGAAGTAGTCGAGTTCTGGATGGGGACATGCAGATCTCCGTGAACGGAAGAGATTCTCTCACCCTCACAGCGTCAAGTGAGAATTTTTTTTACCAAGAGGGTAATCTTGATATTTTCGTCACAGACGGAGGGAGTTTGGTATTTGTTGAAGATAAACCTTCTCAAGTGGCGTTGGGTTCGGTTGGATTTCTTGGAGTCGATGATTTTCCTCGGGATGAAGCATTCCATGCCAATCTCACCATTGATGGTGGAACGGTTGATGCATCTAACTGCTTTACTTTGATGTTTGGAACGCTTGCAAGGAAAAGCTTTGAAGATCGCCCAAACTCGACAATGTCAGTTGCTATCGACGTTAAGCATGGGCAGCTACTTCTTGGCGGTTCTCAGAGCATGTTTATAGGGGCTGTAGACATATGTCCACCCGAGCGCGGAAAGACTGTGAATAGTACCTCTTTGAAGCTCAACGTTGGTGAAGGAGGAGTCGTTGAATTTAGAAATATGGCGAGCGGCCTGAGCGCCCTTGGTTGGTTATCAACGCAGATTGATGTTGAGGTGAAAGATGGGGGTGTTTTGAGTCTGTACGATGGGGCGACGATAGGTGAGTGTTCTCGTATCGATTCCACGCAGTCCCCGGCCGGAGAGGTGAGTATGAGAATTCTCGTAGGCAAGAGGAGTGTCTTAAATATGCGAGAAGGGCATCTGGTATCGTTCCGTGGAAATGAGACTACGGGGTCTGCTTCCCTGACCGTGGATGGAGGTACCGTGAACATGCTCCCAAGGCCAGAAAAAGGGTATGGTTCGCGGCTTGGGACAAGCGGTTCTAAAGCACCTTTCACAATTGACCTGAAAAATGGGGCGCTATTCAACATGGAGGACGGCGAAATAGGCACCAACGAGGTTGGTTCCGGAGGAGTTGTGACGATCAACGTAGACAGCACGAGCCGATTCATCATGAAGAGCGGCAAGCTCGCTAACGGTCAAGAGTCCCAGCTCACCATCAACCTTAACGATGGCGAATTTACGGTGACAGGCGGAGAAATCGCAGGATTATTTGGAAGAACCCCCGTCAAATCCTCCACGCTGAACATATCCGGCGGCACATTCTCCGTCACCGGGGAGGCAAAGTACACCGGCGACATCCACATCACGGGCGGCAGCCTGACCTTCGGGGATGGGTGCTACCTGGGTGGCGTTGGGGAAGGCAACGATACTCCCGTTTCCATCGAGATTGCTTCAACGTGGAACGAAGCCGTCGGTCTGAACGGACTGGACGCGAAGTACATCAAAGAGGGGCTCAAGATCGAAGGGGCTGGCGCCACGCTTCAGGGACTCCTGGCGGGCAGCACACTCACGCTCAGTGGCAAGGACAACACCCTCACCGTGAGCAGCAAGAGCTCCGGTAAAGGGGAAGGTTCCACAAAGGAAGGGAAAACCCCGCTTATCGGATTCGCCGAGGGTAAGGAGAAAGGGACTGTGCAATTCAAGGATGCAGGAACCCAAGTCACACTCAACTTTGATGATGACAACTTGAAAACACTTGCCAAGGCAGCTGAAGAAAACCAGGAAGAGGTAAGCTTCGAGGTGTGGATCACGAACGGAACATTGAAGGATTACGAAGGGGGAAGTGATATTGCCGGTCACTTCATGGTCGGCACCGGATGGGGATTGAAGGTGGAACCCGCGCCCACAGTTGAAGTTGGCGAGGATGCCCAGGACGGCAAACTGATGATCACCGGCAACATCGCCAATGTGAAGTTTGAGGCAGATCAAGACGGAGACTTGAGCGACGTACAAGACGCCGACAAGGTCGTTGTCATGGACGACACGACTCTTACTGTGGAGGAGGATGGTACCATCAAGCAATTGGAAGGAGCAAAGGACAAGAACCTCACCCTCGACGGAAAGGGTACCGTCTCGCTGGAGAATCAGCACACGGCTGCCACGAATGGCGACACCACTTTCAAGGGTGACATCATCACTGAGAATGGAGTTGATCTCAAGAAGACTGGCAATGCGGAACTCGCGGTAGAAGGCAACCTGCAGGCCGGCGGGAATGTCACCGTGGAGAAAGGGACGCTGACTCTCGGCGGAGATGACAGCTCCATTGATGGCAAACTGAGCATCGGGAAAGATGGTACGCTGCAAGTCGAGGAGGACGGCAAACTCACACTCAATGGGAAAGACAATGATCTTAAGGATGTCACATCCGACCAACTCACCGGCAGTGGATCCATTACTGTGGGCAAGGACGGCAAGCTCACGCTCAATTCCGAGATGGTGAATGATTCCGACCTGACATTCGGTGCGGACGCGGGCGGACGTCTTGAGCTCACAGGCTACGCGCCTGTCGATCTCGGAAAACTGTCTGAGGACACGACCGGCACAGTGAAAGGGGCAGAATTTACCTCAACGGGAGATGCCACCTTTTCAGGTTCCATCGAAGGGAAACTGACCGTGCAGGGCGGAAGCCTCAATATGAGCAACACCGAAAACGACCTCTGCGACCTCTATGTGGTAGGCTATGTGGTAGGTGAGGATACGCAAGCGACCATCGCGCCGGGGTCGGAGTACCACTCCATCACCGTCGGTGACAGTGAGAAAGACAACGACAAACTCATCGTCACGGCAGACGCGGAGGGGAATAAAGCCGGCGCTGGCATTCGGGTGACAAAGGACATCGTCTTCCGCGCCGGAGCCGAAACGGACTTCACGATCAACCTGAGCGACCCGAATCTCTGGGGTTCCGATGATCACGATGCCACGATGCTCTCGACAACGGAGACCATCTACATCGAGCCGGGAACAAAGTTCGTGGTTGATTGCCTAGCAAACACGCTACTCAATGCCAAGGGCGATCTGAGTCGCGTGATTCTCCTGCAAGGAGGCGAGGTTAAGAATACGGAATATCGTGATGATGAGGAGGCGATGATATCCGGTATCATGCTCACGAGCTTGGAGCCTGCATCTGAAGACGAAAAGCAGTTGAATAATGTAAAGTTTGACCTTGGTGTCATTCTCAGCCAGCTCTACGAGGATCCCTCTCTCTGGACGGATGGCAAGAAGGTTTGGTTTGATGCTGCGCGCCGCAGCGCCAGTCCCTGGACGCCTGTTGCCACAAGTCGTAACAGCGGGGCTGGTCTGAATCTGCTTTGGCAGCACATCAACACCGCAGGCGCCGCGATTGACCCGCAGGTGGAAAACATGTTCACCGTGCTGGATAATCTCGTTGCTGTCAATCCCGCCGAGGCTCGTCGGGTGATGGCGGCTGTGGCGGGAAGCACGCTCACTTCACTCTCCGCGGCGCAGAGCGCTGCCCTGCGCAATCAAATGGGCCGCGTGCGTGACCACGCCCTGCAGGCCGCCCGCCTGCGCTGCGCCGACAATGCCGACGAGGCAACCGCCCAGCAGCGCCCCTGCAAAAACTCCCACGTCTGGGTGGAGGGTACCGGCTTCTTCTCCGAGCAGCACAGCGTCGGCGATGAGAGCGGCTATCGCCTCAACTCCTGGGGTGGCGCCGTAGGCATC
>CANQGG010000026.1 GCA_947601655.1 uncultured Akkermansia sp. | reverse complement strand
AACGTGGCGCAGGACCTGGGAGACCGCCGGAGCGTGGCGAACGTGGCGCTGCTGGCAGATCCGAACTTCACGCAGAGGGTGTACGGCTCGAAGACGGGCAGCACGGCGTTCCAATTCGGCGCGGGAGTGAACGTGCCTGTGACGCCGAACTCGCAGATCTACGTGAACGCGGGCGGAGAGTTGCGAGAGCACGCGAATGCATGGAACGCCGCTCTTGGCGTCCGCATGGGCTTCTGACGCAGGGAACAATCTTCACCGGGTGTGTCTTCGATCCGGGAACCCAACACCAACACACAAATCAAATCCATAGAAGACACGGCGCCGCTCATTGTCACTTCGGCAGTGAGCGGCACTATTTGTGATATACCCCCCTGAACAGTAAGACCAATGCAAATGCGTTTGCCGTGGTTTGCTGCTCGGTATAAACGCAATAGATGCCTAAGGTAGCCGTCTCGATATGTAGAATTTACTATTAAAAAATCCGATATTTTTATTTTATGAGCAGAGAGAATCGAAATTTTTCAATGTGATGGGGAAAAAGAGTTTCCATCGCAATTTTTTAGATTGACTCGTTTGCGTCTTGATTCTTGCTTTTTTCAGCTGATCAGGTATAATACCGGAGAGCGTGTTTATGGAAAGTAATTACACGGAGGAGGACATCAAAACTCTGGATTGGCGAGAGCACATCCGGGTGCGTCCGGGTATGTACATCGGCAGCCTGGGGGATGGATCGGCATCGGATCACGGACTGTATGTTCTGCTCAAGGAGGTGATCGACAACTCAATCGATGAGTTTGTCATGGGTTTTGGCAAGAAGATTGTCATTCGGGTGGAAGAGGATGGAACCTGTGAAGTGAGAGACTATGGACGAGGCATTCCGCTAGGTAAGTTGTACGAATGTGCAGCGCAGATTAACACTGGCGGCAAGTACGACGGAGAGGCGTTCAAAAAATCTGTGGGGCTAAACGGGGTGGGCATCAAAGCTGTGAATGCTCTTTCCTCTTCATTCACTGTGCAGGCCTACCGGGAGGGGAAAACGCGCACCATTTCCTTTTGTGAAGGGCTCAAGAAAAAGGGAAGCGACTCTACTACAAAGACTAAGGAGCCTGACGGCACTCGTGTTCGTTTCAGCTTTGATCGCACCATCTTTCCAGAGGATTCGATGTACAACATGGAGTTTGTGGAACGCATGTGCCGCTACTACTGCTACTTGAATACCGGCCTCACCATAGTGCTCAATGGTAAGAGCTTTTCCTCCAAAAATGGTTTGTTGGATTTGCTGTGCGAGGAGATGAGCGCTACGCCGCTCTACAAACCAATTCACCTGGTGGGAGACGATATTGAAGTGGTCATTACGCACGGGGATTCCTACGGCGAGTCGTATCATTCCTTTGTTAACGGACAGCATACCACCATGGGAGGTACCCACCAGAATGCTTTGAAAGAGGCTATTGCTAAGACTCTGCAAGCGTTTTACAAAAAAAATTACGAAGCGGCGGATATTCGTTCCTGTATTGAAGCGGCCATCAGTGTGAAGGTTATAGAGCCAGTGTTTGAATCACAGACAAAGACCAAGCTTGGCAGTAATGTTATGGGGCCCGGCAAGGAAACCATCCGCACTTTTGTTGGCAATTTCCTCGCCAGGGAATTGGATAACTACCTGCATCGTCATCCGGATATCGCCGGTGCCATTGAGGACAAGATTAAGGAGAATGAAAAGACTCGCAGGGAAGTGGCGGGAATAACCGGCAAGGTTGCAAAGGAACGCGCAAAGAAAGCAAAGGTACACACCAAAAAATTACGCGACTGTCGTGTCCACTACGATTCCAAGCATAAACGTGCGGAGGAAACTATGCTTTTCATCACCGAAGGTGATTCTGCGTCTGGGTCCATTACTACTGCGCGCGATGCTGAAACCCAGGCCGTTTTTTCCCTGCGCGGTAAACCCGCTAATAGCTACGGAATGAACCGCTCTGCCCTCTTTGAGGAAAAACGCAATGAGGAGCTTGACTTTTTGCATCTTGCCCTCAATATAGATAAATCCATTGAGGATCTACGCTACAACAAAGTTATTATCGCGACGGATGCGGATGTGGACGGCATGCATATTCGTCTGTTGATGCTCACTTTTTTCATCCAATATTTTCCGGAGCTTATTCGAGAAGGGCATTTGTTCATTTTGCAAACGCCGCTTTTCCGTGTGCGTAACAAACAGAAAACTCTCTATTGCTATTCAGAAGCTGAACGTGATCGTGCCGTGAAGAAGCTCGGCAAGTCTCCGGAAATCACTCGGTTCAAAGGCCTCGGTGAGATTTCTCCTGAGGAGTTTAAGAACTTTATTGGGGAAGATATCCGCTTGCAATCCGTTACCCTTGAGAACGCTCATAATCTTCGTGATGTTTTGCGCTTTTACATGGGTGATAATACCGATGACCGTCGTCGCTACATCATCGACAACTTACGCATTGAGGAAGATTTGGCTTAATTCGTTACCTTCAAGTATATGCGAATGCTCATCATTGCTCGTCATGGCAACACTTTCCTCCCCGGAGAGACTCCGACGCGCGTTGGCGCGCGCACAGACCTGCCCCTTACGGAGGAGGAACGTGCGCGAGGGATCGGTCGCTACCTGCTTGCCAGAGGTATTCAACCAACGCGTATTCTTGCAGCGCCACTTATGCGTACTCGCCGGACGGCTGAACTTGCCGCGCAGGAGATGGGAATTGATTCTGCGGTCGTGCAGATAGACCCTCGCCTCACTGAGATCGATTACGGTCCCGATGAAAATAAAACCGAACGGGAGGTCGCCTTGCGTCTTGGTCACGCCGCTGCTGTAACAGCAGGCAAAGATCCCGATATGCTCTCTCTTGAGTATTTGGAAAGTATTGGTAACCAAGCGATTGAATTATGGAATACCCGCGCTGTGGTGCCCGATGGATGGATCGTTGATCCTCAGGCACTCATGAACATGTGGCGCCGGGTTGCTTCTGAGACCCTGGAGAACGAGATAGTTCTCTGTGTCTCTTCTAACGGCATCATTCGCTTCGCTCCCGTCATTACCGGCGATTACGATGGTTTCTGTGCCGCTCATGACATTAAGGTTCCCACGGGTGGCGTCTGCATCTTTACTTCTGAAAAACACGGTTCCTGGAGCTGTAAAATCTGGGGCGTAAAAGCATTCAAAAATATCATAACCAACAACTAACAACATAATAAGCAATGGATATCAAAAAACTCAAACCTGCATGGATCAGTGAATTCAAGGCTTTTGCCCTGAAGGGGAACGTCATGGACATGGCTGTTGGCGTTATCATTGGCGGAGCCTTTGGCAAGATCGTGACCTCCCTTGTTGGGGACATAATCATGCCTCTTGTTTCGGTACTTACTGGTGGGACGAAAGACCTGGCAGGACTCGCATGGAAAATCAGTGACGCGGAGGATGCTGCCGTAGTGAAATATGGGGCTTTCTGTCAAACCGTGCTGGACTTTCTGATTATCTCACTCTCCATTTTCTTTGCTATCAAGATTTTGTGTTCACTTCGAGCAAAGCAAAAGGAGGAAGAAACCCCTGAGGCTGAGGCCACAGCCGTGCCGGAGGATGTTCTCCTGTTGCGTGAGATCCGCGATGTCTTGAAAAAAGGTGAATAAGCGCGATCTTATTACAAAGATACAGCGATTAATGGGGCCCGGTACTACGCGCCGTACAGCTTCCGCTGCCCTGGAGGCTGTTTTGCGCTCAGTTCCGTTTCTCGCAAATCAGCAAAATGGATTGACAATCAGGAAATTTGGACATTTTCATTTTGACTCGGACGGGAAATTGCGGTTCAAGGTCACTCGCCATTTTCTTCCCGAACGAGCGTGGCATCCTCCTCAGTCACCCCCATAAAAGATGGCTTTGTCCCATTGGAGGAGTTGAGGTCAAAAAAGAGAAAAGGACAAAGACGAGAAGCTACAGACGAATGGCTGCGGAGCTCCATGTAAGCCCCGCACCGAAGGTAACCATCAGTACGATGTCTCCCTTCTTTACTCGTTTGGAGCGGATAGCCTCATCCAGCGCAATAGCGCAGGCCGCGCCGGAAGTGTTGCCATATTTCTGGAGATTGACAAACACCCGCTCAGGTGGGATTCCCAATCGCTGGGTGACAGCGTTGATAATGCGTAAGTTCGCCTGGTGAGGAATTACCAGAGAGATGTCTTCAGGTTTGATCCCGGTGCGATGCAGCAGGGAGAGAGCCGAATCCTTCATGTGGGCTACAGCATGACGGAACACCTCATTACCTCGCATTGCCAGTGTGAAAAGTTTCTCGTGAATATTCTCCTCAGTTGTTGGAATAGCTGATCCTCCCCCTGGAACCAACAGAAGATCCGTCAGTGTGCCATCTGATCCGATGTCCGATGCCAAAATTGCGCTATCACCTTCCTTCCCGGTACCTGTGCGCAGCACGGCAGCCCCGGCGCCATCACCGAAAAGCACGCATGTGGTGCGATCTTCCCAGTTGACAATGTGGCTGAGCTTCTCTGAGGAGATGATAAGGGCTGTTTTGGCCTGACCGCAACCGATATATTGAACAGCTGTTTTCAGAGCGAAAAGAAAACTGGAACAGGCGGCAGAAATGTCAAATGCCGCTGCATTTACTGCTCCGAGGTTCGCTTGCACATAACAAGCCGTGGACGGTGTGAAAGTATCTGGCGTTACCGTCCCTACGATGAGCAGATCGATTTCTTCAGGCTTGATTCCCGCTGCTTCGATGGCCTTCCGGGCTGCTGCGGTAGCCATATCACTTGTCTTTTCGTCTGGAGCGGCAATGCGACGTTCCTCAATTCCCGTGCGCTCCACGATCCATTCGTTAGAGGTATCGACCATCTTTTCGAGGTCAGAGTTTGTCAGACGGTGAGCGGGCACGTATGACCCCGTTCCGATTAATGCAACGGGCAAGCGCTTAAAAGGTTTCGTGAGATCATTCATAGCGCAGTTTTATCAAATTTGAAGAGGATTCGGCCGAAAAAACACCACCGAAGCCCGGCACATTCTATCACATCGTTCCCTTCATGCCAAGCGCGAAATAATGCGCTTGACGAGCGAAGTTTATATCATTAGAATGAGAAGCATGCATCAGAGAGCCAATTTCAAATCCATTTGTGTAGCGAGTGTCGGTGTTTTTAGCCTCGCATGTGTTGCAGCTTTAAGTTCCTGTGGTGATGACAATTCTGCTTCCTCCCTCTATGACAAAATACGCGGAGGCAAAGCAGCTCCCAGCGTTTCCGACTCTGCTCCGGTTGGAACGTCTGCCACTGTGTCTCCCCAACAAAAGGATCTTTTCCGCTACCTTCTTTTTTCCGTGGCTGACGACGTAAGGCGGCAGGTTAATCAGCCTATCTGGGTTGAAACAGTCCGCGACATGCGCAATAAAATTGAGGCTTACTACGAAGCTGAAAAAGCGAACAGAAATCTCCTGTCAGATGAGGATCTTGTGAGCCTTGGACTACTTCTGGCGGACACGACCAGAGATCTTGCTGCGTACGAGAAGGCTCAAGCATTTTACGAGGCCGCACAAAAAGATTGGGAGGCGCTGCCGGAAGAAGTGAAAAAGAGCGCGAGTGGACGTCGCCTGAGCAGTGCAATCGCCAATGGCAGGGGATATTTATGCCTTGTACAGCGTAAAATGAGCGAGGCGTTGCCATACTACGAGAAGGCTCTGCAGATTGACAGGGCTTTATTTGACGAGCTTGCGCCGGCTAATGAGGCGCAGCTGCCTGTGGGAGAAGAGCTGTCTGATGACCTTGCCAAGGCGGCAGAGGACACGCTGAGTTCGTACCGGTGTTTGGGGGATGCGCAATTTTTCGCGGATGATCCGGAGCTGGCACGCGATACGTATTCCCAGGGACAAGCTCTTGCCGTTCGCATGAATAACCTCACTCCCGCTATTGCACTTCAATATATCCGACTTCTTTCGGCACTCGGTAACCTGGAAAATAACGTCGGAAACCCAAAGAAGGCGCTTGCTGCGTGGCTTGAAGCGGCAAAGAGAGCTGATACTCTGCGTCGCATGGGACCGCCCATCGCTGTGCAGCTTCAGACCGTCCGTTATTTGCGTGAGTTGGAGCAGTCCATCAAAACGGTACACGACAAGCTGGTACGCGACAGCGACACCAAAGAGGAAGAAAAAACAGATGCCCCTCAGTCCGCAGAGCCGTCTGCTCCAGCAGCGGATTCAAATCCCGCTCCTGCGAGCTGATCGCAACAGCTGTTCTTCTTGCTCTCTCATGTCGGAGTTCATCATCTCTGAGGAAGCATTGCGGCGGAATGCAGAGCTTCTACAACGGGTAGCTCATGCAAGCGGTGTTCATATTCTTTTGGCGCTCAAGGCATTTGCTACAACAGGATGCTTTCCTGTACTGCGATCATACACGGCGGGATGTTGTGCATCGGGGTTGTATGAAGCTCTTCTCGGCGCGCACGAGATGGGAGGGCATGTGGCTGTGTATTCTCCAGCGTATGCAGAGGGAGACCTCGACCGACTCGCAGAAATAGCGAATCACATTGATTTCAACAGCTTAACGCAATGGGAACGCTTTGCCGCACGTTGCATGGCATATCCGCGTGTGCAAAGCGGTGAGTTGCAGTTTGGTCTGCGAGTGAATCCGGCTTTTTCCACAGGGGAAACCCCTCTCTATGATCCCTGCCGTCCAGGGTCAAGGTTGGGAATTGACATCACTTTACTGCCGGAAACCCTTCCTGTTGGCATCTCCGGATTGCATATCCACACTCTCTGCGAACAGGGAGCGCAGGACCTCATAGATACATTCCGTGTGCTGGAAAAGAGATGTGCTTCCCTGCTGCGAGACCCTTCGCTACGGTATCTCAATTTGGGGGGTGGGCACTGGATTACTCAGCCGGGATACGAGGTGAAAAAACTTGTGGAATTCCTGTACGGACTGAGGGAGCGGTACAACAATGTTGAGATTTACTTGGAACCCGGGGAAGCTTGGAGCATTCACACCGGAGTATTGCGTGCGCAAGTGCTGGATGTATTTGAGTCCATGGGCTTCCACCATGTTATCCTGGATATAAGCGTGAGCGCGCACACTCCGGATGTTCTGGAAATGCCATACCGACCGGACGTTTTTCTGACTGAGAAAACTGGTGCGTCCTCCTCTTCCTTGAAAGCGTCGATGCCTGCGGTATGTTTGCCGGGAGAGAGCTATTATCGTGCAGGACAAGCGGGGGATACGGACTACACCTACCGAATAGGCGGCATTTCCTGCCTTGCGGGGGATGTACTCGGCGATTACTCCTTCCCGCGTAAATTAATGGTCGGGGATATCCTCATGCTGGATGATATGGCTCACTACACAATTGTGAAGACCACGCACTTTAACGGTGTGAAGCACCCGGGTATTTCTCTGCTCACGCTGGATGGCAGGTTGACTCCCCTGCGCTGTTTTGGGTTCAAGGACTTTAAAAACTGCCTTGGTTAAAATGGCGCGCTGTTACTTTCTCGGTAGGTTGCTGCTCTGAGAAGAAAAATTTCCGCGACACGGAAGGCTTTTTTTGCCGTTTCTTCTGCAGAACGATCATCCATAAGTGCCAATCCCTCTTCGGTTATTTCGCCAAGGTATATTTTCCATGCTCGACGAACGATTTCTTCCACGGGGATCCCCGGTGGAGGCATGAGGGAGGGGAGAATGGCGGTTGACGCAGTTTTCTCGTTGTCGTGACCAGTCTTGTGCCGACGTCGGTGGTTGTTTCCTGTCGGCTCATACCTGCTCGCAGTTTCCGGAACGGGACGAACAACTGCGTTCTTCTTTTTTGGGGACACGACTTCAGGAGCCGATTTCAGCGCTTTCCGAGGTGCGTTGTCAGACGAGGGAGCATGACTGCCATGCGGGGAGCGTCGGCTTGTTTTTCTGCTGTTTTCCTCAACTACCGGATTATTTACGGATTGAATCTTCTGTTTTTTGGGCATGATTATGGGTTTTCCGTCAATTTTGCGGGGACGACATCAAAACTCCACTTGGTATTCATTTTTTTTCCATCTGTCGTTCTCCAATTAAGCTGCACGGTGAGAGAGGGCATGTAAATACGCACTGGCAATTTCCATTGCACAACTCTCGACGCTGGATCCGCCTGCGCCGGCACGCGCCCGAACCCGCTCACGAGCATCTGTACCGAACTGAGATCCAGTTTCTCAATAGTGTCGAGCTGAGCGCTGATTTGTTCAAAATCCTCACTTACTTTTGATCCTGGCGAAGGGAAGACCGGAAAAGGAGGCGGGGGATTGGTGATTTTCTTTTCAGGTGTGAAATTGGCACTGCTTTTCGAGTCGAAATCGACGGCCCGCCGGAAAATAGACGGGTCAGTGCCGAAAACCATATAGCGATGAATGCACATCATGTCCTCGTCTGCTCGTACCTTACCGGGTATCACTGTAAAAGCTGCCGTGTACCCGTAATTCGGCAGGCTTCCCACCATGGCAGGGGTTACGAATCCTCCTGGGTAGCAATAGGTGTTAATTGTGCCGAAAAGGTCACTGAGTTTCTTTTGTGAATCTCCCATTTCCACATCCATGAACGCTTGAAAAAAATCCTTGCCCTGAGCTTCAGCCTGCTTCCATCGGCTAGGATAGTAATGGCTCGTGGAATGGCTGCCGATGGTGGCGCCGTGTTTCTGCATCTCGCGGATCATTGCTGGGGTCATGCTGTCGCCTCGCCCACTCAGATACTTTGTGTACAAAAAGAGAGTAAAGGGATATCCGTACTCTTTCAGCACCGGGAAAGCATCGGTGTACACGCTTTTCCAACCGTCGTCCAGCGTGATGAGAACACAGCGCGCCGGCAACCTCAGCAAACCTTGGCGCCAAGCAAGGAACTCCTGCATGCTAATAACGCGCAAGTTCAGATTGCGAATTGTTTCCATTTGCTCGCGAAATTCGGTGGTGCGCATAAGCATCTCCGTCACCGGTTTGCTGTTGCTAAAATTATGATAGCCTAGCACAGCTACGCGCGTCTGATTGGTCGGCACGAGGATAGAAGGATCATATGGCGTGTCGTGAGGAGTGCGTGAAGCGCCAACGCCGGGGTCTCTTTGGAACTCTTGAGGCGTTTCTTTTACCTGGCTGACAGGATCGGGATTCATCGGTGGTGGCTCAAAGTATTGACCAGCCGCCAATCCGCACACCATCAATCCGATCATGATTCCTAGCTTTCCCATCCACACACAAGACTATCACATTGACTGACCTTGACAAGCTTTTTTCTTGCACAACCTCTGGTAATGGCGTACAATGGACCGCACGGTGAAACGTATCATTCTCTTTCCGCTTCTCGTTTTTGGTCTTTTCCTTTCCTCCTGTTCCACGACCTGCTACAATGAGCGCTTCTGTCGTGAGCTTGTAGGTCTTTCCGGGGATCAAGTTATTTCCATCCTCGGCGTTCCTACAAACACCGTTGAGCAGGGGAAAACCAAGGTTATGGAATGGGCTTATGACGGTACCTACCAGACTAATTGGGTCGTACCCGGTCGTGCCGATACGTGGGTCGATTCTCGTGGTGGTACTCACTCCACATTTGTACCGCCATACGAACGTGTAGAGACTATCCCCCAAGTGGCTGTGTTGCGCCTCACACTCACCGGTAACCGCGTTACTTCCTACACCTCGCAGTTCCACGGTAGCGGTATGTGCAATCACTTCATACCAGCTGACTACATTTCTCGTTATGAGGCTGAGGATAACGCCAAACGGGATTGATGCGACGACAATCTTCCTCACGCCTGATGGTGAGGCGCTAGGTCACCGCTTTCCGTATCGTCACCTTACTCTGTCTTCTCTCGGTTGTCGTTGAGCAACGGCGCCGTTCCAGGCAACGTCGTGTGTTGGGTATCTTTCGTGCCGTTTGCGCAGAGGGAAAGAATTATTCTGATCGGTTCGACACGTGCGAGGAACCTCACGTGCCACACAGCAGGGGTTTTTGACGTTCCACGAAAAAAGGCAAGAGTATTCCGCTGAAAATAGTGCATCGCTTTCACGAGACCTCGCGCTTATTGCTCATATGTAACACATAGAGTATTTGTTGCTGTCGACACTTTTGCATTCCAAGATCAGATATGGGGTGGAGAGACGCAGGACAAGAGGGAACTCGCCAGTAAAATTTTCTTGATCGAGGAAGAGTAAAGCGAATTTGTATTGACTTAAGGGCGGTTACACATTAAACTCTCCCTGCCTTGCCGAGCCGGGCGGTTCGGTGGGATCAACACCAACGAAATACATACTTCAACACTATGGCTAAATACGCTATTAACGGCTTTGGACGCATTGGGCGCAACGTGCTGCGTGCCATGTCTCAGACGGAGCTTGAAAAGGTTGTGGCGATCCACGATCTCACTCCCATCGAAACGACGGCTCACTTGCTCAAATACGACTCGACTCAGGGGAAATTCAAGGGTACGGTGGAAATCAAAGGCGAGGATGTTCTTGTGGTGAATGGCCACGAAATCAAGATTTTGGGCGGGATGCTCGGGCCAGATCAGTTACCGTGGAAAGAGCTCGGGGTGGATGTTGTTCTTGAGTCCACAGGCCTTTTCACTGATCGCGCAAAGGCAGAGGGGCACTTGAAGGCCGGAGCTAAGAAGGTTCTTATCTCCGCTCCTGCGAAGAACCCGGATCTTACATTCTGCATTGGCATCAACGATCAGGAGTACGACCCAGCGAAACATAACATTGTATCGAATGCTTCCTGCACCACGAATTGCTTGTCCCCCATGGTGAAGGTGCTTAATGACACGTTCGGTGTGGAGAAGGGCATGATGAGCACAATTCACTCATACACCAACGACCAGCGCATCTTGGATCTTCCGCACAAAGATCCGCGTCGTATGCGCTCCGCTGCAATCAACATTATTCCCACCACTACGGGTGCCGCCAAGGCTATCGGTGAGGTGATTCCGCAGCTGAAAGGTCTTCTTAACGGAGCTTCCTTCCGCGTGCCGACTCCGACTGGTTCTCTGACTGACTTCGTGGCAATCCTGAAGAAGGATGTGACGGTGGAGGAGGTGAATGCTGCAATGAAGGCTGCTGCTGAGGGTCCATTGAAGGGCATCCTTGAGTACTCTGAGGAGGCTCTTGTGCTTCAGGATATTGTGTCCAACCCGCACTCCTGCATCTTCGACGCCGGGTTCACGTACGTGGTCGGTGGGAACATGGTGAAGGTCTGCGGTTGGTACGACAATGAATGGGGTTACTCCAACCGCGCCGCCGAAGCGATGAAGAAGCTTGGCGACTCCATCTAAGAGCATTAGCGAACCAAAATTTCAAGCGGAGGGAATCTGTATAGAGACCCTCCGCTTTTTCTTTCAGCGGATAAGAGCGTGCGGAGAACAGGCAGATTCAATGAAAGGCAAAAGCCGTTCAGAGCGTACGCGAAGAGTGTGCACAGCGAAAGCGCATCGCACTTATCGATACAGTAGAAAAGAATTTCGGATGGTTGTTCCCCGGAGCGCGCCGACATTCGTGTGGGATCAGTCTACAGATTGCGCTTGCCAGTAGTGAATGAGTGGATTATCATGGCGAGCATGATTTCATATGTGCGCGGAATTGTCGCAGAGGCTTTGCCGAACAGTATCGTGGTGGATGTTAACGGAATGGGGTACGAGGTGATTGTTCCTCTCTCTACCTACGATGCATTAAATCCACGGGCAGGGGACAAAATAAAACTCAAGACGCACCTTCATATCAGGGAGAATATGCAGGTACTCTACGGATTCGCGACGGATGCGGAGAGGGATATTTTTCGTTTGCTGGTAGAACGAGTAAGTGGCATCGGTCCCGCCACAGCGATTGCTCTTTTAAGCGGTATTCGCGTGAATGAGTTCAAGGATGCTGTAGTGGCGGGGGATGTGAAAGCGATTGCGAGTGCCAAAGGTGTAGGAAAGAAAACTGCGGAACGCATCGTTCTGGAGCTTAAAGATAAAGTAGGTCTTGGATCTACGTGGGAGGCCGTGCAGAGCGGTGCCACCACTGCTGCCGCTGCCGATGCAGAGCTTGCTCTTGTGGCATTAGGCTTCAAGCAGGCGGAAGCTCGAAAGGCGCTTACTCCATTGGTGGAAGCTAACTCCGGCGCTACGGCAGAAGAACTTATCCGCGAGGCGTTGCGTCATATTTCTCCCCACTGATCAAGGAAAAACGCAGGGGAGATGGGATTAAAAACGGAAATCCAGCTCGAAAGAGAGGACAAGCCCCGGATGATAATGGCGTTGAGAAATAGAATCACGCTTGGGGTTTCTGTGGCAAAACTCCGCTATGGTGGCAAGAGTGGAGCCAATGGATGCAGAAAGAATGCCTTTACTCTTATCGCCTGTTGGGGAGAGCATATACTCCGCCGTGAGCGAAGCCGTAAGTGAACGGACGCGGAAAATTCGACGCCCCTCGGGAGTGCTTACCATCCATGAGCCACCTTCACTGCTGATAGAGGGACCGATACGTAAGCGATCGCTACAAGCGTAGAGAGCTGCAAGTTGGTATCCGCGCAGACGCAACAACCAGCCAGGAGTTGCGTGCCAGGCGAAAGTGATGTAGGGAACAACAACATATTCCGCGAAACGGGGAGAGGCGGCCAGCCCAATGGAGTAAGAGAGTTGCTCATTACGATGTACCATGTAATCCAGCACAATCGATAGATCCCACGCGTGCGCTGCACAATCCGCGTCACCGGCGTAACGGGGAATGACGGTGAACATGAGGCGCCGATCTCCCCCCTCCTGTACCGGGTATATGAGGGTAATCGGCAAGGAGAAAACAAACACTTCGTCGCGTCGCAAATTTAATTCTCCGCCCACATCCAACAGAGTCACCGTGGCATTCCCTTGAAAGTTGATCCAGCATTTCCCTACATGGCTGCGGCGACCGTCCGCTATGGGGATATTGACTGTGTAATCCTGTAGTCCGAGGTGAGATCCGCCATGTCTCTCCCCCATCTTAGCTATCCACGTTGCTTTCACATAGCTGGGCAAAACCGCTGTATCCGGCAGACGCAGGGTCCAGAGTTCATCTTGTGCGCTCGCGCTTCCGATGAATATCAGCAGCAATGCCAAAAACAACCTGTGCATGAGCAGCAGTGTAGCACAATTTGGAAAAAACACAAGACGTTTATGATGCACGTATTACATTTTGAACTTCAGGGAAACGTAATATGTCCAGATGGTTTGGACAGAGATTGAGAAAAGAAAAAAGAGAGGGAGGAAAAATTCCCTGGGAGCATATGTATCCCCATAAATCATGGGGAATGAACGAGATGCGCAGGGAAGAACAATCCACAAGCTAGTAGATCGTAGCAGTTTAGGCTTGATTTCAGGGGCGATAAGGGATTAAATAGAGCCGCGCTCGTGTAGGCGCGAGGACGGGACCGAAAGAAGAGACCATGAAGACAACGAAGATCATCGAGATGCCAGACAGCGTCGGTACTGCGGACTACCTGAGAGACGATGCGGACATGCCGCATGAGCTGATGACTCTCAACATGGGACCTTCGCATCCGGCGACGCATGGCGTGCTACGGCTTAAGCTCGTGGTAGATGGTGAGGAGATTGTCTCTTGCGATCCTGTGATCGGTTACTTACACCGTGGAATGGAGAAGATTGCCGAAAACTGCCATTACAACCAGTATGTGGCGTATACGGATCGCTTTGATTATCTGGCCCCGATGAGTAACAATATTGCATACGCCTGCGCAGTGGAGAAGCTGATGAACTGGGAATTGCCAGAACGCGGACAAGCCATACGAGTGCTCTGCGCTGAGCTTTCGCGAATCTCTTCCTACTTTCTGGGGTTGGGGGTGTACGCGATGGACACCGGAGCGATGACGGCGTTCCTCTACTGCTACGAGATAAAGGAGAAGGTCCACAACTTCTACGAGAAAATTTGTGGAGCGCGCTTTACATCGTCCTACACGCGCATCGGTGGCATGACACGTGACTTGCCGAAGGGGTTTGAGAAGGAGGTACTTGCGTTCTGTGATTCGGTAGAGAAGACTGTGGACGAGGTAAAGCGATTGCTATTACACAATAAAGTTTTCATTGATCGCCTCGTGGGCGTAGGCGTCATCACGCGGGAGATGGCACTGCAGAACGGCATGACGGGACCGAACTTGCGTGCCAGTGGGGTGAAACGCGATCTGCGCAAGACCAACCCCTACCTCGGCTACGAGAAGTACGAATTCGATGTGCCGGTGGCGCAGGAAGGCGATTGTTACGCACGCTTCCAACTGCGATTGGAAGAAGTTCTGCAATCCGTTCGCATTTTACGGCAAGTTTGCGATACCATGCCGTCGGGTCCCATCTGCGTGCAGAACCAATGGGGGGTCTTGCCGCGCAAGGAGGATGCCTTGCAAGGGATGGAGGAACTCATCCGCCAGTTTATGGTGAGTACGGAATGCGTCAATGCCCCGGCCGGGCAGGTTTTCTTCGCTGCCGAAAACCCAAAAGGAGAGTTGGGCTTCTTCCTGGATTCTGCCGGCGGCGGGCTTCCGAACAGATTAAAGATGCGCAGTCCTTCCTTCTGCACACTCTCCATGCTGCCGGAGTTGCTGCCGGGGCACCTCATCAGTGATGTAGGCGCAATCCTCGGTTCCTTCGACTTCGTGCAGGGGGAATGCGATCGTTGAGCTTTTCACAATGGATTCCAACACACTACCACTCCTCTTCCATTCATGACCGAGCCGACCGATGCCATTAACGTCTTAGCGGAGGATATTCCTTCTCCGGGCGAGAAATTTTATCCATCCTTCGAACCAACCCCGGAGCTCGAAACCGAAGCACGCGAATACGTGGCGATGTACCCGGAGGGACGTGAACTATCCGCTGTCCTTCCCATCATCCACATGGTGCAGGAGAAATTCGGCTTCATCTGCGCCCGTAGCATCCCGTGGATCGCAGAGATGTGCAAGAGCACGCCCATCCATGTGGCTGGAGTCGTGAGTTTTTATCCGGGTATTCGCCGCAAATGCCCTGGCAAATGGCATATCCGCGTGTGCCACACTATTGCCTGTGCGATGTCCGGCGGGGAAGATTTACTGAAGTTCATCTGCGAGAAAATCGGGGTGAATCCGGAGGAAATGACGGAGGCAGAGCCGATGGCGGTAAGTGCGGACGGTTTGTGGAGCATTGAGGCGGTAGAATGTCTGGCACACTGCGGGTTTGGGCCGAACGTCATGGTTAACGACACCTTGCATTCCCAGGTAACCCCGGAAAAAATGGATGAAATACTGGAGGAATACCGTCGAAGAGATTGAAGCACAGATTTGTCCCCTTTTCCAACGATGAGTGAAATCACTTACAAACCCGGTCACGAGCCTCACCCGCGTGAGACGCGCCGCATCTTTCGCAACATTGACCGCGTGGGCTATACGCCTTCCATTAAATCCTTTCTTGCAGACGGAGGATACGAAGCACTCAAGAAAGCCCTCGCTATGGAGCCTGCCGCAGTCATCGATGAGGTGAAAAAAAGTGGCCTGCGTGGTCGCGGCGGCGCCGGATTCCCCACCGGGGTGAAATGGACTTTTATTCCCAAAGGCAACACTAAGCCGGTGTATCTTGTTTGCAACTGCGATGAATCCGAACCTGGTACTTTCAAGGATCGCTTCATTGTGCATCAAGACCCCCATCAGCTCATCGAAGGCATGGTGATTGCTTGTTACGCCGTACAAGCCCACTACGCTATCATCTATATGCGCGAGGAGTTTCCGGAGGCTGCCAAAATCATGAAGAAAGCGCTGAAGGAGGCGGAAAAGAACGGCTTTGTCGGCAAAAACATCCAGGGTACAGGGTACGATCTGAAAATCATTCTTCACCGTGGTGCAGGTGCTTACATTTGCGGCGAGGAAACGGGACTCATCAACTCCATCGAAGGCGTGCGTCCCTACCCACGTATTAAACCTCCCTTCTTCCCTGCAGCAATCGGTTTGTACGGGTGCCCCACCATTGTGAACAACGTGGAGTCGCTTTGCCAGGTGCGCCAGGTATTGCTGCGTGGGGGTGAGGCCTACGCTTCTGAAGGAGCTCAACGCAGTCCTGGCACACGTATCATCGGCGTTTCGGGTGATGTGAAAAAGCCGGGCTACTATGAAATCATCTCCGGTTCCATCACTTACGGTGAGCTGCTCTACGATCTTTGTGGCGGACCGAAGGAGGGTCATACATTCAAGGCTATTATTCCCGGCGGCGCGTCGGCAAAAGTAATGCGTTGCGATGAGGTACTCACCGGTCGTAATCCTGATGGCAGTGTGCGCAAGATGAGCATCTTTGATGTGCCGATGGATCTGGACAGTATCGCAGCGCATGGTTCTATGAGTGGCTCGGGAGGAGTCATCGTTATGGACGACAGCAGGAGCATGCCCGAGATGCTGCGTAATCTCAACCGCTTCTTCACTTGGGAATCCTGTGGACAATGTACGCCGTGTCGCGAGGGCAATCCGTGGATGCTTAAATTAAGCACGCGCATCTGTGAGGGAAAAGCTTCCCCGGAGGATGTAGATTTGCTCAAGAGCGTGGCAGACAACATTTGCGGACGCACCGTGTGTGCTTTCGGCGAGGCATGCTCATGGCCTGTACAGGCGTTCACGACAAAATTCCGAGAGGAGTTTCTGGCTCTCACCAAGCCGATCAATGCGTTCAAGCCGCACAACCCGGAGTCGGCAGAGGCGCGGAAGTATATAACTCGCGAAGACTAAACCTTTATTTTTCGAATTCAGCATGAGTTTTGAACAGCCAATCCTGCCAAAAGATGCCGCTGCTGCCGAAGGCAAGGTAAATGTGCAAATAAACGGCACATGGTACCGCTTCCCGAAAGGAACGCGTATTGCGGATGCCTGCAACAGCGTGGGGGTGCATGTCCCTTGCTTCTGCTATCATCCTAAGCTTTCTGTGGCGGGTTCCTGCCGTATGTGCCTCGTAGAGCAGGGTATGCCCCCTCGCCTTGCTCCCGGCGCCACACCCACTTACAACGAGGACGGTTATCAGACGATCCAGTGGATGCCTCGTGCGGTGGTGGCCTGCGCCAATACCGTGGCGGAGAACATGGGTATTCGTACCAATGGGACAGTGTGTACCCAGGCACGTCGGGCCGTTCTGGAATTTCTGCTCACAAATCACCCGCTGGACTGCCCCATCTGCGACCAGGCGGGGGAATGTAAACTACAGGAATACACTGCTGATTACGGCTCACCCACCCACCGCTTTACTGAAGCAAAGATCAAAAAGGGCAAGCATATTGAAATAGGGCCGCGGGTCAATCTTGACCAGGAACGCTGCGTACTCTGTCGTCGCTGTGTGCGTTTCATGAAGGAGATCGTAGGTGAAGAGGTGCTGGGAGTTGTTGGTCGCGGCGGGCACAACGCCATCGCCTGCTATCCCGGCAAGACACTGGATAGTAATTATTCAATGAACGTGGTGGATATTTGTCCGGTAGGGGCGATGACGAGCCGTGACTTCCGCTTCAGGATGCGTGTATGGTTCCTAAAGAGCACGCCCACAATTGATGTAAACTGTGGTACAGGCACGAATATCTTTGTGTGGTCGCGAGAGCAACAGGTGTATCGTATCACCCCTCGGCAAAATGATGAAGTCAACAGCTGCTGGATGCCGGATGATCACCGTCTTAATTACAAGTACATTAACTCGGAAAGGAGACTTCTCACTCCATTGATGAAGACCGACGCTCAGGCTCCGCAACGCGCGGCGGCGTGGGAGCCGGTCATTAAGGCCGTGGCAGAACAACTGCGCCTTTGCTCCCCCGCGCAGACAGCCTTCATCGTTTCTGCGCGTCTCACGAACGAGGAACTTTTCCTCGCGGGGAATTTGGCCCGGCTTCTTGGTGTGGAGGCGTTGGATATTGTGCCACGTCATGACGAAGCGGATGATATGCTCATCAGCTCCGATCGCAATCCCAACAGCGTGGGCGCTCAGATTGTGCTGCATAAGGACGGCAGCACGCTGGACAATATTCGTCGCAGCATCAAACTTGGAAAAATCCGTAATCTCGTGGTACTGGGAGAAGATGTGACGGCAGAGGCTGGTATCTCTGCAGGGCAGTTGGCAAAGCTGGATTACCTGCTCGTCGTGGATCACACCGAAAGCGCCACTACGGAGGCTGCAGATGTTGTGCTGCCGGGTGTCACATTCGCCGAGAAATACGGTACGATGGTGAATGTGGCGGGGAGGATTCAGCGATTGAGCCGTGCAATTGCCCCACTTGGAGGAGCAAGGGCCGATTGGGAAATCCTGGCGGCGCTCCTGCGCGAGTGCTGTGGCGACCTGCCTGAAGCGGCAGCGCATGCGACAAGCGCCCAGAAAGTTCTGGACGTCATGGCGAAGCAGATTAAAGAATTAAATGGCGTTTCTTGGTTGAGCGTGGGAAACCAGGGGCAACAAATCATCGACACCGGCGTGAGTATTCCCCTCATTGAACGCGAAAGAGCCAGAAAGTAACCCCTTGAGTAACACGAATATGGAGACAATTTGGACATGGTGTTGTGACGTGCTGAGAAATCCGCAGTGGTTTTACCTGATTACCACGGCCGCGAAGCTGGTGCTGGTATTCGCGGTGATACTGGCTTTCGTGGTGCTTTCTGTATGGATTGAGCGCCGCGTAGCGGGTTGGATTCAGGATCGCCCGGGACCTAACCGCGCGGGTCTTCCTCTTTTTCTTCTTAGACCGTTTGGTAGCAAAGAAAAACAACCTCTTAGCAAGCTGTTGCAATTTTTTGGGTGTCCACCGGACGGCATTATTGCGCGCCTTTGCCGCTGGCTGAGACTCGATCGGGAAATCCCGACTTTCGGTCTCATGCAACCATGCCTCGATGGAGGAAAATTGTTTTTAAAGCAGGAGATTACCCCCAAATACGTGCGCACGATCTACTTCATCATGGCACCGATGCTTGTTCTGGGCCCTCCGCTTGTGGCAGCAGCTGTTGTGCCCTTTGCTTCCGGGGTGGATACACATTTTGGACACATCAGCATGTGTGTAGCTAATTTGGACATCGGTCCACTATGGGTCTTCGCGGTGTCCGGTCTTTCGGTGTATGGTCTTACGCTGGCGGGATGGTCCTCCAATTCCAAGTATCCATTTTTGGGAGGATTGCGTGCGACGGCGCAGTTCATCTCCTACGAGGTGGCAATGGGGCTTTCAGTTATCCCGCTTCTTATGGTGTACGGCACGCTCAATCTGCAGGAAATTGTGCAGTGCCAGGCAGATAGCGGATGGACGCTTTTGCCTCTCTGGGGAGAAGGGATGAGTTTGCAGCGTTGGGTACTTTTCCTGCCATTAGCCATTAGCTTTTTGATGTTTGCCACCTGCATCTTTGCAGAGGCAAACCGTACGCCGTTCGATATGGCGGAATGCGAGACGGATCTTGTGGGAGGCTACCACACGGAGTATTCCTCCATGAAGTTTGCCTCATTTTTCATGGGTGAATACGCGGCCATGGTGATCGGTTCAGCTATGGTGGTGACGCTTTTCCTGGGAGGCTGGTCTATCGGGTTTGGAGTGGACGCATGGTTGGCGGATTGTAGCGAATGGTTAGCTGTTCTATGTCAGTTTATTATGTTCTTGATAAAGCTACTGGCTTTTATCTTCTTCTTTGTGTGGGTGCGTTGGACTCTACCTCGCTTCCGTTGGGACCAGGTGATGAAACTTTGCTGGCTCGTGTTCATTGAGCTTGCCGTGGTCAATATCGCGCTCACTGCCGTCATTCTGTATTTTGTTCATTAATTTTCCGCATTTGTCTTCATGTCGTACATCCCCATCAAGCGCCCTAAGTTTTCTTTCCTAGATCGCATCTACGTGGTGGAGCTCGCCAAGGGGCTTTGGATCACCCTGCAGCATCTCGTGCTCTCCTTGCTGGGTAAGAGTCGCTTCAAAAAAGACTTCAACGGTAAGGGAATTGGTGTTTGTATGCCTTTCCCGGAGCAGCGTTGGGATGCACATCTTCCATCCTACTATCGCGGGGCGCCTGCTCTTGTGCGAGGAGAGGATGGTCGGGAGCGCTGCGTCTCTTGCCAGCTCTGCGAGTTCATCTGTCCAGCGCGTGCTATTCGCGTAGTGCCCGGCAGTGTTGATCTCTCTTCCCCTACACCGAAGCAAGAGAAGGCTCCGCTGGAGTTCGAGATCGACATGCTGCGATGCATCTACTGCGGCATGTGCCAGGAGGTTTGCCCGGAGCAAGCGATCTTCCTCTCCAATCAGTATCTGTTCACCCTTACGGATCGTTCCAAGGCTATCCGCACCAAGGAGGACCTCTACCGTCTCGGTGGCATCAAGAAAGGTCTTGTTAACAAGTGGAATCAATATAAATAACCCCCTCTTTTCCATGGATCTTGCAATATCTGCCATAATATTTTACGTGCTGGCTGCTGCGGCACTGCTGAGCGCCGTGGGTGTAGTAGCCCTGCGCAATCCCGTATCCTGCGCGTTAAGCATGGCTCTGTGCTTCGGTTTTGTGGCTGCTATCTTTTTCGGTATGGGTGCGAGTTTCATCGGCATTGCCCAGATTATTATCTACGCTGGCGCCGTGCTGGTACTCTTTCTTTTCATCATCATGATGCTGGATGTGAAGCAAGAGGAGCCGGTTTCCGGCAGCCACTGGTTCTGCATCACCGGTGTGGTGATGGCGGGCATGCTGGCGGGCATCTTTTGCACGGCGACTCTGCGGCTTCCCGGGGCAACAGGTGGGCGTTGCCCGGTGCGCGTGCTTGTGGAGAATCTTGGGGAGATGAATCTTGGAAATAAGTCCCAAACAACCCCGCCTGCTTCTCCGGCGTCGTACGGTGGAGCTCTGCCGGCACTTTGTCCGGAGAAACACGGTTCTTCAGATGCTCGTCTGCTCGGCGAAAACCTCTTTTCGCACTACAGCATTACCTTCGCCGTTCTCGGCTTTGCCTTGTTGGCAGGCGCTGTTGGCGCAGTCGCTCTCGGTCGCAAACTTCATCGTGATTAATCTCCTTTTCTCATTCCATCTGTCATGACTCCCCTATCCCATTACCTGATTTTTTCAGGTGTTCTCTTTTCCCTCGGTCTGGCCGGTGCGATCATCCGGCGCAACATCTTGGTGGTTTTCATGTGTCTTGAGCTCATGCTTACAGCGGCTAATGTTGCGCTGGTCGGTTTTTCGCGTGCACAGGGTTTGGAGGGTGTTCCGGTGTATGATGCTCAGCTGCTTGTTCTCTTCATTATGGCGATCGCTGCGGCGGAAGTTGCAGTCGGATTAGCGCTCATCGTTGCCATGTTCCGTGCGCGTCGCGGTGTGGAATCCTCTTCACTCACTTCTCTGAAAGACTGATTATGCTCCAGAATCTCCCCTGGCTCTTCCTGGTTCTTCCTCTTGTAGTGGCGGCGGTTGACTGGCTGTTTCTGCAGCGTTGTCCGCGAACGGCAGCCTGTTGCTCCATTACTTCGGCGGCGGTTTGTTTTATATTGTGTTTGGCTTATCTTTGCGGGATGCAGACGGGATCTCCGAGTGTGTATGAGTGGTTTCCGCTACCCAGCCATTCGTTGACGCTCGGACTTCTCATGGATGCACTCTCCATGAAAATGATGCTGGTAGTCACCGGTATAGGCTTGTTGGTGCACATCTTTTCGACGGGGTACATGCGTGGAGATACTTCGAATCACAGTCGATATTTCGCAGGATTGAGCATTTTCATGTTCAGCATGAGCTGCATCGTGTTGGCGGATGGCTTGCTGTTCACTTTCGTGGGATGGGAGCTCGTGGGCTTTTCCTCTTACATCCTTATCGGGCATTGGTACGACAGGACATCCGCTGCCGATGCAGCAAAGAAGGCTTTCATTACCAACCGTGTCGGTGATTTTGGATTTCTCATTGGCATCCTCCTCACCCTTGGTGTTTTCGGGACGCTGAGCTTTTCCGATATGGCTGGACAACAAATTGACCCTGCCCAATCTGGAGTACTCACGGCAGTGGTGCTTTGCCTCTTCTGCGGGGCAGTCGGTAAGTCCGCACAATTCCCCTTGCACGTCTGGTTGCCAGATGCCATGGAGGGCCCCACACCGGTATCGGCGCTTATTCACGCTGCCACGATGGTGGCGGCAGGTGTCTATATGCTCGTGCGCTTGCAAGTGAGCATGGGCACGGATGCTTTCACCCCAAGTGCTTGCGTGGTTATCTGCACCGTTGGTGCAATCACAGCTCTTCTGGCAGCCCTCATGGCTACACAGCAAGATGATATCAAGCGAGTTCTGGCATACTCCACACTCTCTCAACTGGGATACATGGTTATGGCAGCAGGTATGCTGTCCGGGGAAGCGGCAATGTTTCACCTCTACACGCACGCGTGGTTTAAGGCTCTACTCTTCCTCGCTGCCGGCGCCGTCATCGTGCGCTGCCACCACGAGCAGGACATCTGGCGTATGGGGGGACTGCGCAGGAGGATGCCATTAACAACACTCTGTTTCCTCCTGGGTACCTGCGCTCTCGTGGCGGTGCCTGGTTTCTCCGGCTTCTTCTCCAAGGAAGCAATACTTACGGCAGCGTGGGAATCCTCCATTCCTCTCTTCGTCATCGGTGCACTCGTGGCGGTTCTCACCACTTTCTACATGGTTCGCCTCTGTCTCGTAGCATTCTGCTTCACTGCGAGAACGGAAAGTGCTGAGCGCGCCCAGGAGGCGGATTCTGCCATGCTGATTCCCCTGCTCATTCTGGGAGTAATGGCCCTGATCTCCGGTTATGGATTTATGGCGGACACCTTGGTACCGTTTGCCGGATTCCGTGCGCATGATTTTGAATTTGGAGTTCCGTTTCTGACCGGCCTTCTGGCATTGATTGTGGGCGGCGGCCTCGCATGGTTTGTGTACGGCAGAAGGCAGAAGAAACTTGATACCGACCCGCTTGCCTCCTGTATCTTCTCCCGAGCCTTACGCCGACGCCTCTACATTGATTCCTTTTATGACAAGGTACTTATAGGAGGGATTCAGCAATGGGGCGCCGCCATTGCGCATTGCGTAGATGATGGCGTCATCCGCCGCCTCGCGGGACACGGCACTGCACTTTTTGTCGCATGGTGCGGTAAACTCCTCAGCAAGATCCAGTGTGGTTCTCTACGCGTATATGTGCTGGTGAGCGCCCTGGGACTCATTGTGGCAATGATTCTTTTTGCGTTCACCATCATTCACTAACTTTCTCATCTCATTATGCTCATCTGGCTTCTTATCGTACCTATTCTGGCCTGCTTACTCATTGGCTTACTTTCCGCGCCGGGACGCATTACAGCGCTGGTGAGTGCTGGCATCACTTTGGTGCTGGGACTCTGTGCCATCATTGTTGGCATGTTACCCGATTTCGATACAGAATGTTTAACGACTTTCTGCGGGATCCCGTTGCAGTTTACAACAGCCACGCCACTCTGCTCGTCAATGCTGTTACTCACAGTGGTAGTGACCTTTGCAGCACTGCTTGGAATGCATGCACCGAGCAAGAGGGCAGAGCGTAGTTGGAGCATCTCTACACTGCTCATTTCTGCTGGAGCAACCGGAGCCTTCCTCTCCGATAACATTATTGCTTTTTATGCTTTTCATGAGCTTGCACTCATCCCTACCTTTGTTATGATCGGGTACTACGGACGCGGTGAGCGCCGCACTATTGCTTGGCGCACGACGATTTATCTCGGTTTGGCATCTATGGTACTGCTGGCGGGACTGATCATGCTCTGTATGGGAATGGGGACGACAAGCGTAGCTCAGATGCATGCACTGGCAATGGTTTACGGCAAGATGCCGGGAACCCCTGCCACCATGGGAATCATCTCCGGACTGCTTCTTGTGGGATTTGGTACGTTAGTGTCGCTTTTTCCGTTCCACTCGTGGGCGGCTCCTGCTTACGCAAGTGCACCAACGCCAATTGCCATGATGCACGCTGGCGTACTTAAGAAGTTTGGATTGTATGGACTCTTTACTTTTGCATGGGCACTGGGACCTGCCTGTCGATTTCTGTTTGGGGGGTGGAATGATGTGCTGTTGGTTCTCCTGTTGGGTAATGTACTTTGGGTGGGATGCGTGACTATCGCGCAGACCCGACTGGACAAGATGTTGGGCAACTCATCCGTCATGCATATGGGCTATCTTTTTCTAGCTTTTGCGGCGTATGTGGCATCCTCCGGTTCCAACTATCTGGCTCTCCAGGGAGCCAACATGCTGATGTTGGCTCATGGATTAAGTATTGCCATGCTCTTCTTACTGGCCGGACAGATTGAGTATAGAACCAACACATTAGAGTTATGTGCCATGAGTGGCCTTGCACGAAAGGTTCCTACATTGGGTTTCCTCTTCGGATTGGCAGGGATGGCAAGTATCGGTCTCCCACTGTTGGCTAATTTCGCAGGTGAATTCTCAATTTTCCTTTCCTGCTTCATTGGTTGGGCTCCCGGAACCACCTTGGATTGTGGATTGGGTTGCTGCTTTTTGGACTCCATCTCTTCCCTTCTTGGAGGGTTGGGCCCGGTGCAGCTCTGCGTGGTGTTTGCGCTGTGGGGGTTGGTAATTAGTGCCATCTACATGTTGCGTGCTATCCGTCGTGTCTTTGCTGGAGAAATCGCTCCCTGCTGCGAAAAAGTTCCACGCCTTTCCTGCACAGAGGTTCTATCTGCTTCTCTCTTGGGAGCATTGCTTCTTCTCTTCGGTATTGCTCCCTTTCTCATCATCTGATTTCACCTTTTTTAATCACAACACTTTTCATGAGCACATCTTACCTCATTAGCGCTTCCTATACGTGGGGGCAATTTACGCCTACCTTTTTTCTGGTGGGGCTTGCTCTCCTTCTTCTGCTGGCGGATGCTCTTCTTCCACGGCTCAGCAAACAAGCTTTCCCACTGATTGCCGCCATTGGGTGTTTTCTTGCGACTTGCGGGATGATGGCTGGTCCGTGGAAAAACTTGTATGGCATGGTGGCTGCCGGTGCTGCGACGCTTTGCCTCTTGCTTGTCTTTGATTACAGGACGGTGGTGTATGCCTCCGTGGCAGGCGGGGGACGAGAGGAGGGATCAGGAGAGCTTTCTGCCCTCATGCTTCTGGCCACGGCCGGGGTTGTTGCACTGACACAGGCGCGCGACCTCGTCATGCTTTTTGTCAGTATGGAAACTATTACTCTCGCCTCTTACACGCTGGCGGGGTATTTTCGCCGCAATCGTGGGTCAGTGGAAGCTGGGGTGAAGTATCTTGTACTTGGGGCGGTAAGTACCGGCATCCTTGTAATGGGCGCTGCGTGGTTTTTCGGCACTACTGGTACTTTTGCTCTCACGATGCGATTTGAGCAGACTGCTCTCGCGAACCCTTATCTCAGCATAGGCTTCATGCTTTCGCTTGCACTGCTTTTCGTGGGCATTTTCTTCAAGGCTGGCGTGGTGCCAATGCATACTTGGATACCGGATGTTTACCAGGGGGCTCCCACGCCTGTTTCCGCTTTTCTGGCAGTTGTGTCAAAACTGGCTGGTTTTGCAGCACTGGCGCTGCTGGCTCTACCGTTGGCAGAGATGCACAGCACTTCTGCGGGTATGCTTAAACCGGTTATGTTTGCTCTAGGCACCATGGCAATCGCTACACTGCTCGTCGGTAACCTTGGAGCTATTCCTCAGCAAAATATCAAGAGATTGCTCGGTTACTCCTCGATCGGTCAGGCTGGCTTTATTCTCGTTTTCTTTGTGGGGTTGCGTAGTTCGCTAGGGTCGGATACCCTCTTTTACCTGCTTGCTTACGGACTGGCTACTCTACCGCTCTTCTTCGTCGTTGGTCAGTTGCGCATGCAGCGTGGGAGTGAAGACATCTCCGTGTTCCGAGGCTTGGGTAGGACTAACCCGCGTATCGCTTTCCTCACTGCGGTATGCCTGGCATCTCTCGCTGGAGTGCCACTCACGGCAGGCTTCTTGGCGAAGCTGGCATCATTCCGTTCGGCGTTGGTGAGCACCATGTCCGATGTCCCTGCCTCTTCTGTCCTTATCATCGTGGTGGTGATCTGCGCAACGGCAGGATTCTATTATTACTTTAAGGTGCTGCGAGCTATGTATTGGGAAGAGCCAACGGAAGATGATCTGAAAGTAAATTTTTCAGGGTTGAGTACCGGTGTGTTGGCTTTGTGTGCGCTGGGGATCCTAGTGTTGGGGGTATACCCAATGCTGTTCTGATGAGCGAGGAGGAGTTGTACGGAAAGGAAGGGCGTTTCCATGCATTGCTTTCTCGCTTTTCTGCGTTTGCTCATCATTTTCGCGGCTGTAGGAGTACTCCATGCTTGGCAGCAGGTGAACGAAGGTTGTCCTGAGCCTGCTCGCGAATTCCGTGGCGTTTGGGTTGCTACTGTCTTCAACCTTGATTGGCCTTCCTCTGCCGGTCTATCTGCCGCACAGCAGCAGAATGAGTTGCTCGCTATTATGAACCGTGCGTTGCAGCTGCGGATGAATGCCATCATCTTGCAGATTCGTCCGAACGCCGATGCTTTTTATCGATCATCTATTGAACCCTGGAGTGGTTGGCTGAGTGGCCCCGGCGTCAACCCAGGTTATGATCCCCTTGCTTTCGCTGTTGCCGAGGCGCACCGTCGCGGACTTGAGCTGCATGCGTGGTTCAATCCCTTCCGCACAACAGTGAGCGGCAAACCTGTCGGACGAGGGCACATTGCGCAGAGACGCCCGAACCTCCTTCTACGTGCGGGTTCTACCACTCTCCTCAATCCGGCACTTTCTGAATCCCAGCAGCATGTCCTTCGGGTAATCATGGATGTAGTACAACGTTATGATATTGACGGCGTGCACCTGGATGATTATTTTTATCCTTATCCGCCCCACCACAACGTGGCGGATGGTCGTACACCGGCGCAACGTCGCGCGGCAGTGGACTCTTTCGTGCACCGCCTGTACTCATCGGTGAAGGCTGTGAAGCCCTGGGTTCGGGTTGGAATCAGTCCTTTCGGGATCTGGCAGCCGGGGTACCCTTCCGGAGTGCCAGCAGGAGTAAATGCTTACGAACACCTGGCCTGTGATGCCCGCAAATGGCTCGCTTCTGGTTGGGTTGATTACCTGGCACCACAGCTTTACTGGCGCATCGATAGTCCACAAGGTTTTCCCTCTCTCATGCGGTGGTGGAGCGCCATTAACCCACGTCGTCCTGTATGGCCGGGAATTGCAGCGGCTCGCGTCCTCAGTTCAGAGGATCGTACTCGTCCTGCCTCAGAAATTGGACGGCAAATTGACCTATCGCGTCAGCTGGCTCGCCAGAGCAGCGGTCAGCTTCTCTGGAGTTGGCGTTCCATCGGCACGAATCGCGGTGGCCTCCAGCAGGAAATTGCCGCCCGTTACCGAGGCTTCGCCCTGCCACCCTCCATGCCCTGGTGTGGTTCGGCACGCCCAAGTAGACCCGGCGTGGCAATACGTGAAACCTCTCGAGGCTTCAATGTGATGTGGAATCCAGCGGATACTAGCGCGCGTAAGTGGGTGATTTCTATTCGTCGGGGTGGACAATGGGGTACCCTGTGTGTGCTGCCTGGAACGCGCCGCTGGATCACTCTCCCCGCTTCACTGATGAACGGAGCGGATCGTCTTGCAGTGCGCCCCATCTCCGCGTGCGGCAACAGCGGTACCCCGGCTGTGCTGGCTCGGTGATTCTTTTCAAACGTTACTCAAAAACTTAAAATATTGATAATAAATAGTTTTTGTTATTAAATAATCGTATCATGGCAGGTTAACCTTGCCATGATGCACAAAAATTGATAGTCTGAGAGACCTCATCTTGCGGGTATGAATAATCAATAATTTTCACAGAACGAATATAAGAAAACAGTCTGTATGAATAATGAGGAAAAAGAGGAGTCAAACTTTCGCAAAGATACTCGCAGAGATCAGCCGGTAGTGATGCCGCAGGCGCCGTCTATAGAGAAGAGTCTGCTCTCCATGATGGTAGTAGACCCTATCAATATTATCTCACGTTGTATCGCAGACGGCATGACCGAGGATTTTTTCTATATCCCGGCACATCGCATCCTATGGGAAATCATTCGTAATCGTTATGAAAAGAACGAGTCCATTGATATTACAAGTATTGACCAGGCCGTCAGCGATGCTGGCAGGTTGGAGGCTGTCGGCAGCCACGCTGGTCTAGTGGATGTACTTTCTTTCTCGACATCCACTGCACTCTTCGAATCGCACTTCAGCATGCTGAAGGAAAAGTACCTGCGACGTACAATGATCGCAACGGCCAATTCCATGCATGAGTTAGCGCATTCTGAGGAGATGGATATTAATCAGATCCTTGATGCTGCGGAGCAGGAGGTGATGCAAATCCGCGACAGCTCGACTCAAACTGCCGCCTGGAGTCTTAAGGAAGACATCAACGCTGTCATGGATAATATGACACGCTTGCTGCAGCAGAAGGGACAGCTGCAAGGTCTCTCGACAGGATATCACGAACTTGATGAAAAGATTAACGGACTGAAGCCCGGCGAACTCTTTGTAATTGCGGCTCGTCCTTCTATGGGGAAAACCTCTTTTCTGCTCAACATGGTGGAACACATCGTACTGGCCGAGAAAAAGCCCATGCTTGTTTTTTCCTGTGAGATGCCCAGCGTGCAGCTTGTGGAACGACTGCTCTATGCGAAGAGTGAGGTGAGCAAGGAGCAACTCATCAAGAAGGGCGGATCTCTCACGAGGGATGAGCAGAGACGCCTTGTTCAAGCTATCGAAAAGTACAGGAAAAGTCAACTCATCATTGATGATACGGCTGCCATTTCTATCTCCGAGCTGCGAGCTAAAGCTCGTCGCGTTCTGATGTCTCATCCGAAGCTCGCTGCAATCGGTATTGACTACCTTCAGCTTATGCGCTCCCACACCAAGCAGGCACTTAACAGTCGCGAGCGCGAAATAGCTGAGATTTCCGGTGGGTTGAAAAGTCTCGCAAAGGAACTCAAGCTGCCCGTCATTGTGCTGGCTCAACTGAATCGAGGCCCCGAAAACCGCACTGGTAAGAGTAAAGGTGTGCCGATGATGAGCGATTTGCGCGAGTCTGGCGCCATCGAGCAGGATGCCGATATGATTGGTTTGCTGTATCGTTCCGCCTATTATGCGGAAGATGACGCGGAAAAGGAAAAGGTCGAAGATGAGGCCAACCTTTTGCTGGCAAAGAATCGAAATGGTCCCACCGGTAATGTACCTCTTTCTTTCCAGGCCGAATTAATGCGCTTCATTTCTCGCAAGCCTTCAGCAAAAGAGGTGGAAGACTCGTGATATTCCTGAGAATCGATCAGTCGCATCCGCACTCCCCAGTAATCCCTTCCTCCCGCGCTTTATCAAGCACGGGCTGGAGGTAATTGTTCGCCTCCTCGCGTCCTTCTGCATAATGTCCTTCATCTCCCGGTGCGAGGAGGGCGAGTAGATGACGGAATTCTCCCGCATGTTCCTTCTCTTCGTCAGTGATGTCATGTAACACCTTTCGAGCGACTTCGTTGTCAGTCGATTCCGATAGTTGCTCGTATAACTGGATAGCTTCAAACTCTGCGGCGATCATGAAACGAATGGCGCGCACCAGTTCGCTGTGCGTCAGCATCCGTCCTGCCGTCTCGCCGCTGAATGAATTAGCGAATTCAGGCATAGTATTGATTGGACGTGGGGGGACATATTTTCCCGTGAAAAACGGATGGATTTAGTTGCGGGGCATGGCAGTTTTGCTCCTTGATAGACGCAGGGGTTTGTGTTAGCATGGCAGAATATGGATGAGGAGGGTTCCATGAACGCAGCTCCAGACTATGGGAACAGCGAGCTTGAAAAGCTTGCCGATCGTACACGACGTAGCCTTATTCTCAAACTTGCCGATTGGCAGGATCGCAAAAGTTGGGATGAATTTTACCGTACCTATTGGCGTCTTATTTACTCGGTGGCGATTCAGGCTGGCCTGCAAGAGCAGGAGGCTATGGATGTTGTGCAGGAGACTATTCTCACCATTGCAAAGCAATCTCGCAAACAGGCGTATGATCCTGCACGAGGTTCCTTCAAAACTTGGCTTTGGCGTATCACCAGTTGGCGTATCCGTGACCAATTTCGTGCGCGCTGCAAAGAGCCATCACAGCATCAATTTCCCGCTCAACCAGGGACGAGCGGTACTACCCATGCCATAGACCTCTTGCCAGATGTGGGCGATTCATCTTTTGAGAAGATATGGGAGCGTGAGTGGCAGGATAATGTGATGCAAGCTGCCCTGGAGAGGGTTAAGACCAAGGTTTCTCCAAAACAGTTTCAGATCTTTGATTATAACGTATTGCGTGGAATGAAAGCGGCGGAAGTCCACAAAAAGCTCGGCGTTACCACCACCCAGGTGTACCTGGCTAAGCATCGCGTCGGTGCCCTTCTCAACAAGGAAATCAACTTCATCCGTTCCCAGGAAGATCCTCCTCGATCAGGAAGAAAAACTGCACCGTGATTCCGGGAGTAATGGAATTATTGCGGAACGAGGCGAAATAAATCTCGTTTGCTGGTAAGAGCATGTTTTGCCTTCCGTTGTCGTGACAGGTCTCCGAGTTTGCTTTTCTTCCGTATGATTGCCAAGGGATGATTGTGAATTGCAAGAATAAATGCAACAAGAGGAGAAAAAAGTTGAGATCATACAGAGAGGGGATTAAAATAGTGGCGG
>CANQGG010000025.1 GCA_947601655.1 uncultured Akkermansia sp. | reverse complement strand
TACATGGTACACGGTACATCGGTACATGGTACATGAAAGGGTCCATCTCAAAACCTTTCCGGTCCCAAAACCGCGCCAATTAGGAAATTCGCCTTGTTCCTGCTTCGCAACCCTGCGAGCAGAGCTCGCCAAATTTCCTACATGGTACACGGTACATCGGTACATGGTACATGAAAGGGTCCATCTCAAAACCTTTCCGGTCCCAAAACCGCGCCGGTTCAGAAATTCGCCTTGCTCCTGCTCCGCAACTCCGTGCGTAGCGCGCTAAATTCCAACATGGTACATGGTACATGGTCCATGGTACATGAAAGGGTCCATAGTACATGAGCAAATGCATTTTCCGACGTGATTGCCGTGGATTCTTACTTGCCTTGGGAGAAGGCGGCGGCTAAAATGCTGGAGTATGCTGTCGGGAATCATGCTGGCAATGCGGCTGGCGGTTGCGGTGTTTGGCGCGCTGGGACTGCTCTATGTCCTGTCGTACCCGGACAGCATTTTGCCGCCGTCGCCCGATATCGCGTATGTGCCGGGATGGACGGTGTATGATGTGAAAGAGTGGATGTGGGTGGTCCCTCTCCTGCTCATGGAGTTGGCAAGCGCTGCGGGAAAGCGGAAGAATTTCGTCTGGTTTACGGCGCAGGATGGCGTGCTTGTGGCGGCTCTGTGGGCGTACCCCGTGCTGCGCGCCACAGTTCCCGAGCTCGTTGAGCCCACCTTTTCTTTCGAAGACGGCAAGTTGCAGCAAGGCCTCGTCTACTATGGCATCATCTGTGTGGGCAGTGTTCTGCTGCGGAAGGTTCTCGTACCTGCCCTTTCTCGCAACAGCGCCGAAGAGCAGCAGGAGGGCGCCATGGATGCCGCCGTTCTGGATCCCGCTCATGCGCTCACCGTGCGCGAAATTGCCGCAAAACCGCGTCAGGTGAGGGTGCGCTTCCTCTTTGACGGACCGGATGAAGGTCTGATTCAGGTCTTTGTGCGCATCATGCGGCGGATTGGCATCCTCCGCGCTCTGAAAAATTTGGGAATAGCTCTCTTCACGATCGCCACAGTGCTGTGGATGTTCCTCTACCCGCAACCCAATCAGCAGGAAGCACTTGAGCGCGATAAAGCCGTGATGTACGAATCCCGCCTCACTCCGCATGGGAGAGAAGGGACGCCCCGCGCGGTCCACGCCGCTTATCGGGTGATGCGCTTTATTTCCGATCATGAATCGCTGGCGGGACTGAGCGTCCCGCAGGCGGAAAAATGGCTGCAATTGGAGCGAGTTCCGGCGGATTACCGCAGACAACTGCGCGACGAAAGCGATATCGAACTCGCTTCCACTAATCCGATTTTCGAGAGTCGGACGCGTTTCCTGACGATACGCAGCGGACGCCGTATCGCCGTGCTCTACGTAAGGATGAACAAGGATGAAACGGCTATCAACGTGAGTGAGGTGACGGATGCCGGTTGGAATGCCGTGGCAGACGCTCTGCGCCGCAAGTTCGGCGCCGATCTGCGCGCCAACTCGTCCATGCGTTGAGGGTGCGTCAGGTCCATGGCAAACGCATCTGAGAGAAGTGAAGCAACAGAGAATAAACCTTTCCTGACGCAAAACTGCGCCGATTCAGAAATTCGGCTTGCTTCTGCTTCGCAACTTCGCGCGTAGCGCGCTAAATTCCAACATGGTACATGGTCCATGGTACATCTCAAAACCTTTCCTGACGCGAAACTGCGCCGATTAGGAAATTCGCCTTGTTTCTGCTTCGCAACTTCGCGCGTAGCGCGCTAAATTCCAACATGGTACATGGTACATGGTCCATGGTACATCCAAAATGGTACATGAGCAAACGCATTTCAAAAGCGTTTGCCCTGTGCGTCAGGCTTGATACGCCACGGCGCCCGCATAACCGGAAGCGGGGGAAAAGAGCTCAATCGCGGGAGCGGAGGAAAAAAGCGGATGAACCTCACTTCCGTCGTAGAGGAAAGGAAATCGTGTCGCAGCAGTGTAGACGCTCCCACCGGCAAATTTCACCAGAGCCTCCGCAATGCACCATGCACTGAAAAATTCTTCCCGCAAGGCGCCGCGGCTCTTCCAGAGGGTCACCTGTTCCTCAGCGAAGACGTGCCCGGCCACATCCGCCATGCGAGACAAAGGACGCACACGCTGGATATCCACACCGATGTCGCCATGGTGAAAGGCAATGCAGAGCAAATCGCCGGAGTGGCTGATATTGAAAGGCTGTTCCGCACAAATCGGCTTGCCTGATTCGGTGTATGAGATACGCACCTCCCCTGGCTGCCGCCCGCAGCGTCGAGCCAGCTCCTGCCGCAAAATCGTACGCTCCCGCAGATATCTCTCACCCCGCGCCGCATACGCCGCTTGCTCCGTGGCGTCCAATTCCGAAGGCGCCAGCAATTCTATCCCCCTCACCGCCTCACTTCTCATGTCATATATCAAATACTCCATCTGCGCGCGTCTTCTGAAAATTATGACTGCTGCCTCCCTTTGTCCCGTTTCCGGCTCACCCGTCCAGCCGGAGGGGAAGGGCAATTCCCTGCTTCATCGTCCAATTCGCAGCCGTTTGCAATGCGTATCTGACCCGCCACCGAGCTGCGGACATGCCCATTAATCGCGTTTTGGATGCTGCATCTGCACCACGCCCCCCTCATCCGCAAACTCGACCTTGCAGGCCTCGTCGGTCACGTAAAGCGTCACCGATGCGCCCGAGGCTGCCTCGATGGTTACCTTGCATGAGCCGCGAAAATCCACCGGCTTATCCGGCGAACCGATAGTGAGTTTGCGTCCGTCTTCCAGCTTCCAGGTCTGATCCGCCGTAAGTAAAACGGGGCACTGCAAGCTCATATCCGCCTCCTTCAGCGTGATGCCTCTCTCGCCGATGGAAAGTTGGGGCTTCTTTCCATCCTCCGCGTTCACCACCACACATCCCGAGATAGGATCCTCCACGACGACACCCGAGCAACTGACGTCTCCTTTCAACGTGTCCTCGCCATTCGCCGCGGCAATATCCCAGATGAGGAGCTCCTCCTTTGCCCCTCCCCCGGTCGTGTCCCCGTCCTTGAACCACGCCCTGGGACTCTCCAGACTTGCCTCAGGGTCATCGTTGCGCACCGCCCCCGGCAGCGGCAGTTTCTCCAGCAGAGCCGCCGCGTAGGCATAGCGCGCGCCGATGGCCAGCTGCGCCGTGCCATTGTAGTGCACACCCATGTTGTCGCCCTTCGTAATCTTCGGCAAATCACGCGTGCGCACCCAGCCGATGTTCTTGCTCTTTTCCGCCAGCGCTTCCATCAGCTGAGCCGTCGTCTTGCCCGCCTGCTGCGCTTCTTTGCCGGACCACGTGGCGCATTGACCGACCACGGCGCGTTTGAGCGCCGACTGTCTGCTCTCCTTTGCGAGCCGCGAGAGCAGCGAGAGAAACCTCTTCGGAGCCTCCGTAACCTCGTTGCCTTTGTCCGATTCGCCCTGCAGGTAAAGCAGCTCGTGCACTTGCACCTTGCCCTTCAGCGCTCCCAGGGCGGTCTTCACGGTGTCCAGCAGGGATTTGTATCCCGGCGAATTGGGGAGCCAGCAGCTGTTGCCGCCGCCGTCCAGAGAAGCCTTGATGACGCATATCTGCCCGCCTTTTCCGCTGTGCCAGCCGCGTCTCTCCATCATCGAACAAAATCCGTATTCGGGCCCCATGCAGAGTCCTCCGTTGTACTCCGGCTTCTGCGGCGCCACCCGGCTCCACTCCGGCGATGTCTCGAAGCATTTGCCTGTATTGCGCTCCATATTGCCGTTCCAGAGTTTCCCCGCGCTCTTGTAGCGTTCCAGCTGTTCTTCACCGGCGGGGCTCCCCTTCACTGCGCCGAGGGAGTTGCTCTGACCGGTGAGAATGTACACGTGGTTGACGGCCGGTGCCCCGACTGCATTGCAGTATAAACCGCACAAGCCGATAAGAACGCCCAGTATTCCTTTCTGTGCCGTTTTCATAGGACTTATTTCAGGATGATCTCATTGATGCGCTTATCCGCCTGTTGCGGAATCAGCAAGTGAATTTCTTCGCCCTTCTCCGGCAGTGAGAAGCGATGCATGTGCCGCGATACGCTCGGCAGCTCCTCCGCGCCCTCGATGCTGCACTCCGCTGTCCCCACCACGATTGCTTCCGTGACGCCCGGCGTGCGCGGGATGCTCACCCGCCGCTCCGCATCGCCGCAATCCAGTGAGGTAGAAAGATCGCCATCCACGAGCACTCCGGCGGCTCCCTGCCCCACTCCCTCGGCAATGCCGACGCGGAAGAGCGTGATACGGATGCGGCGCAGGGAGTCGCCGGCATTCGTAACGCGCAGGCTCCGCACAGTTTCCTGCGTGGGCTCGGGCACATAAATGCGATTCTTTTCCGCCTTTCCTTTCAATTCGATTGTCTCTCCTTCCTCGGTGGTCAGCTCAATTCGCGCCCATTGGTCCAGCTGCCCCTCCTCCAGGTTCAACTCCACAAACGACGGGCGTACCGACCCCGGTATCTCCAGATCGATGAATTCGCCGGGGCGCAGCGTGAGCACTTCCATCACGCGGTTCACCGCCACCGCCCCGTTCACAATCGCCGCAGAAAATCTGGGACGCGACGCCATATTGGAGGTCACGTACGGCTCCGGCACCCGGTTGACGGAAAAATCGTAGATGGAAAGCCATTTCTCCTGTGGCTGCGTGATGCGAAAACGCACCATGCGCGCGCGCACCGGCTTCCCGGTCAGATTCAGTGTGGCTGCCGGGCCTCGCCGTTCCTTGCCGATGGGGAGCCAGTGTTCCCCGTCATCCGACACTTCAAACTGCCCCGCTATCGCGTAGTCACTCGCGCGCGCCCCGCCCATCAGGAGGTTGACCCGGCGGATATCCTGCGGTATGCCAAAATCAAGGCAGAACCAATCCCCCTGCCGCTGCCAACCGGCCGTGGACCAGAACGTGCGGGCATTGCCATCGCGCATATTGCTGGTATTTTGAGAGGGATTGCCGCGGTTAGAGGTAAAAACGGGCAGCACATGCGGGCGCCCCGTGAGCTTGGCGTATATTTGCTCGTTTCCCTGCCGGAAAGCGCGCACCATCGCCGGTGTGAGCGCATAGCTTGCCACCTCCACATCCCGCATCTGCATCACCCGGTTCCCGCGCCAGCCCGGGCGCTCCAGGTTGCGCATGGTCGTAAGCGTGCCCACGAGCTCGAAGAATGATTCCAGCTGCGCCGCCGTATCATCGGCGATGAGATTGTTGATGGCGAGTTGACCTGCCTTCCCGGTGAGCTCAAAACATTTCAGCCACGGCCCGATTTCCGCATTCAGCGCGGGTTCCCCATTTTGCAGCTCCTGAGCAGCCTCCTGCATGCGCCGGTACTCCTGTGTCAGCAGCCCGGCGGCGGCGGCATCCGGTTTCTCCTGCTCCAGGCTCCTCACAAACTGCTGCGCCACCGGCGCAATATGTACGGACTCCTCCCGCTCATACCCATGGTTGTTGGGCAGCAGATATGAATTGTGGTTGCAGAATACCTGCATCGCCGCTCGGTGCCCGGGGTAGAGGCGCGCTATCCCCGTCTCCCAGCTTCCCAGCGAATCAAAACGCGTGATATTCCACGCATAGCACGCCACGCCGAACAGCCCCACCTTGCTCGCCTCGGCCTGCTGCATCGGGTTCGCCACGAAGCCGCTCATCAGCCGCTTCATCTCCTCCTCCGTGCCCAGTCCATACGCCCGCCCCATCGACAGCCTCCCCGGCTTGAAATCATTGCATGGCCAGTTCCACCAGATGAAAGTCGGCCGCCCCACGTGCTCATTCACCCATCTCTGCCCTCCCAGCGTGATATCATGCACCACCGTGTCCCCCGTCCACATGATCCGCACCTCCGGCGCCAGTTTCTCCCCCAGCTCGTGCAGAGCGTCCACGTTTGCCCAGCTGCGGTTGTACCCCGTCGGGCACATCACCACCGTCTGGTTCACATCCGGATGCTTCCGGATAAAATTCTCCACCAGATAATTCACCAGTTGCACCTGCCTCTCCGTCCGGGAGATCTCCCCGGAACTGTCATCCACCAGCACCCCGAAATCCCGCACCCCGAGCTCGTACATCGCTTCCATCTTCCGGCACAATCCATCCAACTGCTCTTTTCCGCCCTGCTGCGCCCAGCGCACGGTGTTAGACGGATGAATAGCCCACACGAAACGCACATGGTTTCCCCGCGCCTCCTGCACAAGCTGGCGAATCTCCTCCGCTTTTTCCTGCGGGTACGGCTTGTAGCAGCCCTGCCCGTGGTGGTATGGGTCATCCTTCGGGGCGTAGATGTATGTGTTCATCTTGTTGCGCCCGAAAAACGCAAACAGAGACTTCCGCGCCTCCGCGCTCCACGGAATCCCGTAATACCCTTCCACCACTCCCCGGTACGGCATATCCGGCCAGTCCACAATGCTCCCCACCGGGAGCTCCCCAAGCTTTGCCACTTCCGCCACATCCTTCCCCGGAAAAGGGTCTCTCTGGGCATCCTGCGCCCCGGGCGCGTCCTCCAGCAGCTGGCTGAGCGTCTGCTTCGCGTAGTACACCCCATCTGCATCATTTGCCCACACTTCCAGCTCCCCCGGTCGCACTTGCAGGGCGTAGGCTCCTCCCTTGTCCGCAGGCACGCGCTGCCACATCGCATCTCCGGGCTGCTCCCCTTCGCCGCCGCGCACGTGCACCGCCACCTTCTCCACCCGCGTCAGCTCTCCGTCCATTTCCACGCTCTGCGGCGTTGGAAATACTTCCGCCCCCGTCGCCAAACTCCCGCACAACGCCGCCATCATCGCCACGCTCTTCATCATTCTCTTCGTCATATCTCCTCCACTCTACCACAAGACGCCACGGCGAACAAGGGGAAATACAGGGCAAACGCATTTCAAATGCGTTTGTTCATGTACCATGTACCGATGTACCATGGACCATGTAGGAAATTTGGCGAGCTCCGCTCGCGGAGTTGCGGAGCATAAGCCGAGGCGAATTTCTGAACCGGCGCGGTTTTGGGACCGGAAAGGTTTTGAGATGGACCCTTTCATGTACCATGTACCGATGTACCATGGACCATGTAGGAAATTTGGCGAGCTTTGCTCGCGGAGTTGCGAAGCAGGAGCCGCGGCAGGTCGTTTTTTCGCGCGGAGAAAGACTGAAATCCGCGCCCGGTGGCAGTGGCGCCGGGCGCGGAAGTCCCCAATCAAATTGGGGAGGTTAGAAGTCGTAGCGCAGACCGGCGGCGAGGTTCCAGGAGGTCATGCCGCTGCGCAGCTCTGTGCCGGCGTTGAAGAACACCTGCGCCTGCTCGCTCACCGGCGCGCGCAGCCCTACGCTCAGCTGCACCGCCGTGCTGCCCACCTCCGCCGATTCCACATCGCGCAACACCTCAGGCGCCTTCAGCAACCCTACGCGCACCTTCCCCTGCGTGTCCCCTATGTCCTGCATCACCGCCCCGCGCGCCTCAAATATCGCGCTGCGGTTCAGCACATTCTCCCCTATCGTGCACATCCAGCGCAGCCCTACTCCCACCGTCGCCGTCGTCCAGTCCTGCTTATCCACGTGCAGCGGCAGAGCGTCCGCCCCGCTCTCATCGTAGTCTTTGATGCTCCCGTGCATCACGGATGCCGTCACAAGCGGCTGCAGCAGCGCCGTCCCTCTCGCATTCCCGGGCATATCGTAGGTGTATTCGTAGAGCGCCCCAAAGCTCTCCCCACTCGTGCTCCCACTGCTCCTGTAGCTGCCTGTCCCGTAATTCACCTGCCTCTCCAGCTTCGCGTCATCCGCCCCTATGCTCGCCACCACCGTGTGCGCGCTGCGCCGCCTCTGGATGCGCAGCATCGCGCTCACATAGTAGGAGTCCAGATCCCCGCTGCCCGCATCCGCCCCGCTCGTCTTGAGGTCCCCGTGCATCGCCGTCACCGCCATGCCGAAAGCCGTTCTCTCCGTCAAATCCGCATCCACCCCGAACGACCCTCCCCAGCTCGACAGCCTGTAGCCGCTCTCATCCCCATCTTCGCTCAGCTTGTTGTACGCCCCTTCTCCTTCCACCCACGCATGCCAGTACGGCAGGCTGTCGTAAGAATAGCCTCCCGCCAGCCCAAGCTGCGAGGCGCGGTCGCGCATGCGCCCTATCTGCCCGCGCATCGCGTCCCTCTGCGCGCTGCCCAGTGCCGCCGCACTGCTGCCTGCCACCGCTGCCAGAGCCTTGCTCGCCCCGCGCGGATTCTTCTCCCCCATCTCCATGATCCCCGTGTACACCTTGTAGAGGGCGCTCTCCCTGTCGCGCAGGTCCGCATCTCCCCTCCGCTCCCAGAGCAGATCCGCCCCGGCTTTCGAGTTCGCCGTGCCTGCCACCCCCTCCAGCGGACTTTCCGTGCGCATATCCCCTGTCAGCACCACTTGATGGTCCGACCTGAACTCCACCTGAACGTTCTCATAGTACACCTTCAGCAGCGGATCGAGCGTCAAATCGCCTCCGTACAGCGTGCTGTCTGCCTTGTAACTATTACCATCATCACCATATCCTCCCCCCTCCATCAACACGAGGTTCAGCTCCTCCTCCGGATTAAACCCTCTGCTGTCTCCTTCGAGGGTAATGACGAACTTAACCAGGTTATCCACCCTGATTTTTCCGCCCGCACGAAGAAGCGCCTGTGCACTGCTGTCGGTCCGGTCGTTACTGCCTTTGCTCCCCAGTCCGTTGCTCGTGTCAAACTGCAGGTAGATGGTCGTTCCCTTTTCCAGAGTGATGTCCCCCGAGACCCGGATGCTGCTGTTCCTCCCATCCTCGCATTCCACGTACAGCTTGCCGTAGGCTTCGTGTCCATAAGCATCCTTGTCCGTCTGCACGGTGATATCCTTGTACTGCGTCACTCCTGATCCGGGGCTGCTCCCGCCGCGCAAATGCACCTCACCATTCCTCCCTGATACCAGAGAAACCCGGCTGCTTTTCTTCTCATCCCAGCTGATGAAGCGTTGCTTCCCCCCATCTCTGACCGTGATGGTGCCTCCCCCTTCCAACTTGCCTGAGTACTCAACCGGCTCTGCCGCCCCTACACCGACAAGTACAAGATTCCCGTCGCAGTCCACTGTTGAATCTTCCTTGCCCAGAAGAGCGCCGAACTGCGCCTCATGCTCCCCTCCTTCAATGACAAACTTGCTTCCTTTATTGCTCAGATCCAACAGGATTTTGCTTTTCCCTCCCTGAAACTCCCCGTCTACTGTCAATACCTTATCTGCCGCAATCTTAAGTCGGCCTCCGCCGCTTAAAATTCCCTCCCCTTGCAGGGTCGCATCTCCCTCCAATGCCAGAGTGCCATCCAATCGCATCTCGCCGTTGCTTCCGAATTCACCAATCGCACCCAGTTTGTTGCCATCCCCCACAAGCCTGATTGTTCCCCCCTTCACGCTCAATTCACTCTTCCCGGCAACAAAGTTTCCGGAGACAGTCAATACGCCATCCCCCGTTTTCTCGAAATTTACCGTCTCGGACTTATCCTCCACCACAATATCCCCCTGCATCTCCGTATTGACGGACATGATAGTCCCCGAGATAATCTCGCTGTCATTATTCAGCAGGATCGTTACTTCGCTACCGGAGTTGAAAGAAAGGGCGTTCTCTTCCGAGGTTCCTGTGAGGAGATTAAGCTGAAGCGAATCGTTTCCTTCGTCAGGCGACAAATTCACCTTCATTTCCTTATCCACGTACACTATCTTCCATTCGTCGTCAGCTCCGTCCGTCCAGGAGGGATCCTGCCACGAAAAGGAGGAGATGTCCCCATGCACTGATGCCTTCCATACACCATCGTCACTACCATGGATGTGAAGCACGGTATTTTTCTCTCCATCCGCTCCTTCTAACGTCTCCATTTCTGCATAGTAAAGGTATCCTCCGCTCTGCGTGCTCACCTTCAGAACAGATGCGTCCGCCTCCACCGCTGCATTGGCGAGCCACACATCCATGTTGAATTTACCCTCACTCTGCTCGGTCAGGCTTTCCCCCATCTCCAGCACAATCTCGCCTTTTTCTCCCTCCTCGTTTTCCGACGCCTCCAGCTTGAAGGGACCTTCCGTCGCTCCCTCGTACTGCAGCACAGAGCTGCTGTTCTCCTCACCGTACAAATTCTCCGCCTCAACCTGCAAGAAGCTTCCGTCCGCCAAGGTCAAATTACCACCTATCCCGGAAATAAATCCGCCCGGTTGAACTTCAATCCTTCCTTCTCCCAACACTGATCCTCCGAGATTCAGTGTCCCCCCGTCTTTCACAACAAAGTTAATGCTCGATACTTTTTCAATATTCCTAAGTGTAAGCATTTTATTTTCGGGTACTTCCCATGACAGTCCGTCTTGAGATTCACTGGTGATCGTCCCTCCATTTAAAATCACTGAGCCTTGCATTTCCAGCTTCGCTTCCTCTTCAAAAGTCAAGGACAGTGAGCCAAATTCCAGCACGCGCGTTCTTGATCCTAATACAAGCGTTGTTCCTTCACCCATTTTCACAGACAACGCACCTTGCCCGATTCCGGATGGATTAAGTGTCAGCTGTCCTTCCTCCACGGAAATTTCGCCAGTGTACTCAGTCATGTTCCCGGAGAGAAGCAGCTCCCCTGCGCCTTCCTTGGTAATGTTACCGCTTAGGTTGTCATCTACGGTCAGTGAGCCAGCGATTTCTATCCAGCCACGCTGGATAGCGGAGTCGCTTACGCTGTTGAGGGGTATATCGAAGGTTAAACCCTCACTGCCAACTTCCAGTTCGCCAGCGAATAACATGAAAGGATTGGCGTACAGTGATTCACCATACATTTTTACGTCTGTATCACTGGGGGTGTTCTGGTTGCCCGATATAATTCCAATTTGTTTATAGCCGGAAACAACACCTTCAAATTTCAAACACAAGCCTGCTCCGGGATTCCTGAAACCATCGCGGTGCGTCGACCAAAACCCCTTACGTTGAAGCGTTAGTGTTCCGTTTTCGTCTGCGGAGACATCTCCTCTAATCGTAACCTGTCTTCCCCCTCGGCCATTGATGGTCCTTACACCTGTCAAATTGACTCCTAGAGCAAAGTTACTGGGGTTACCTGTTTTGGTAAGATCGTATGCAGCACCAATTCCTGCATCTAAGTAAAGATCATTCCCATTCATGTTCACCGTTGCCATTGTCTCTCCAGATGCATTCCAATCAGTAACCAAACAAAGAGCTCCGCTTACCACATTGATAGTTCCGGTAAAGGTCGATGCAGTGCCACTGGTAAATTCCAAACCGTGAGCATCATCAGCCGTCATATTCACATTAACTATCCCACTCCCGGTTAAACTCTCGATAAACGTGGTTGTTTGCACTATCAACGTTGTATTAACGGTCAATGCGCCTGTCCTGAGGATGCCCGATCCTGATATCGTGAAGTTTGCACTCTCCTCACCACTAACTGTCACTGTGCCGGCGGTTATATCTCCTCCCATAGTTATCGTATTCTCTCCAGACCCCTCAAAAGTCACATTATCCCCTCCTTCAAACTTCACCTTGGATCCATCGGATAGGGTCCAGTCCGTTCCGTCTGTATTCCATGTTAGACTACTCCCACTGCCGGTCCATGTAATATCCTTCGCCTCGGACGGCAGACTGCCCAGGAACAGACAGGCAGCGGCGCTCCCGACCACCGATATGCTGCATGGGGCGGCAGAAAAAACAGGCAGAACGGCAAGGCACGCCAGCAGCGCCTTGCGAAGACGGAAAGGTATGTGTAATTTCATCGCGTAGCGGGGAAAAGGAGTTCCGATTGAAACGGCAATCGCCTTTCTTAAATCAGTACGAGTATATCTCTTTTCGAAAGAGATATACCGCGGCGCACTTAAATTCCCATTGTGTTTCAATGCCTTAACTTTTCTCTCTCCCTACAGAATTGCCCCTCAAAGCCTTTCGCAAAAACCTAACAATATGAACGTTCTCCAATGAATCTTACTCAATTACTCATTTTTTGCTTGCGCATCGCTTTCGAAAAGAGATATACTCTTGGATGATTCGGAGGGCACGCCCCCTGACCGGATTCGCCTCGAACACCCCATCCTTGGGACATCAATGAGACTCCATCTTCCTTCTTCCCTTCGCAAGGCTCTGCTGGTGTGCCTTGCCGCAGTTTCTTCCGCCCTGCCCGGCACGCTTCCCGCGACCATCAGTTCGGCATCCGGCATCGCTGCGGTTGTCGCTCTCCTTTCAGCCCAGCAGGCGAAGGCAGCTGGCACTTTGTCCACTCGATCTACCGATGTAAATGGGAAGATATATGCGGGTGAAGTTGTAGACATGGCAAACAATGAGCATTTTGTTGAAGCGAATTTTTGGGTGGGCGACTCAGAAATAACGGGGATGAGTAACGGTTATCTGGGATCTGATGGAACGTTGACGACGGAGGGCGTCAGTACTACGTTTTGGATTAACACATGGACAAACGCCTCAGGTACCAATGAGTCTACGCATGGCCATACCTTGAGGTTGGGTTTCAGAGGGGACAACTCGCCCGGCGTCCTGTACTCATACACTATCGATTTCCAACCACTGTTTTTAGGGGGGCTTATCGTGCAGGAAAGCGTGTCTTCCCAGTATCAACTTGGATTAAACGCCAATCGTCAAATAACCTTGCAGAGCGGGGCTAGTAATGTCCCCGTACGCTTCACAATTGGGTCGGACATGACCATCATTCGTACGGGAGGCAGCACGAGCAATGTTTGTACGGCAACCCTCAACTCAGATGGCATCTTTGAAGTAGCGGCGGGCAAAATTTTGTCTTGGGAATATGCAAAGATTACGGGGAGTAAAAATCTTGAGATTCAAAAAATCGGTGACGGAGAAGGGGTTGCAATAATGCGGATCGCGGGCGGCTCGATCTCGTTGACAGGAGATTCCACACTGACGATTGAGAATGGGGCAGAGTTGCAAATCTCGGGAGGTTCGGAAAGCTCGGTGAGCAAATTGGCAGGTGGGGGTACATTGTCGGTAGAGGACGCCGTCGTGATCGTGAGTGAAGAAACGGGATTCACGGGAGGAAAGTATAGTTTGAAACAGGGCGGTATGCTCGTAGTTCCCGGAACCATCGCCGATGGAAAAATTGAGGTGGATTCCACTGCCACCGCATTCGGGGTAGGAGTAAGCTCGGGAAATCTAGATTTGTCGAGCGCCCTTTCGACTGTGACTTCTCACTTTGCCGGCAAGGATATCACCTTGCGTGCGGAGGCAAACGCCGTACTCTCTTCCCTCAATCTGAATTTGCTGAAAGGCTCCGGATCTCTTTCCTCGCTCACCCTGTCCGGCGACGGCACCTTCGACGGTACGATTACAGTGGGCGAAGACATTTACAGCGCCAGTGAAGGGGTCATCGGTGCAGACGAAGGAGTGCAGAAAGGAAATAATTTTTCCATCACGGTGGAAGGAACAGCCAGTATAGAGGACCCTTTCTGGAGCCTGCATCTCTTCACCGGAAGCGTGGGGAACGGTGTGCTTGACGCGCTGAAGCTTCAAGACGAAGATGGACAGGAGGTCACTCAAGAAAGCTTGTCTACCGATAGTAAAAAATTCACAGTGGATTCAAGCGGGCTGCTGAGTATCACGAGCAGCAGCGCAGGACCCACGCCCGGTCCCACAAGCTTCGTAGATCCGTCTCAGAGGAGTCAGCCGGGATTCACTTGGCCGGGATCTGGCGACGGTAGTAATTATCACGATCTTCCATCAAAGGCACGTGAGGGGGAAACAGATTATAATGTTCCAACCGGCAATGATCCTTTCACCCTTGATGTAAAAGGGAGAAGTGATACTGCAGCTGGGGAGAATGGAGGATATTTCGACGTGTATGGCGCGGAAAACAGGAAACTTAAAATCAACAAAAGTGGTAGTGCAAATTATTCACGATTAAATGGTGACGGAACTCATCAAGATCATGTCCTCAAAGCGTCGCAGTTATGGCTCACGAGTTCTGCTACGGGGAATAACAACAGATATGCAATCGGAGCGGAAAACTATCTGAGTTCATCTATAACGGAAATTTACATCAATAAGGTTGGCGTGCATTTTACTGCTGCGCAGAACGGATTGAGCGCTTATTTTTCCCTTGGCGCTGCTAATGGAACCTCCGACAGTAGTCTTGGAGCAGATGTTTCCAATTATACGTTGAGAGTAGAAAACAACACGGTTACAACGAGTGGTTATCTGGAGTTACAGGAAACGGCTCTCGTGCTGCTGGATGGAGGAGGTGGGCTCTCCGTGGGTTATCTTACAGGTCCAGGTGATCTCCGGTTAGGTTCTTCAACGAGGAACAATGGAGGAACACTGTATCTTACTGGTACCGTTGAAGAGGGAAAGTCTTTCACAGGAAGCATCGAATTTGTCAGATCATCGACTGTGTCGATAGCTCGTAGCACTACTCACACGATTGGAGGAATTAAGGGTTCCCAAGGAGAATTCCGGGCAAGCGGCGAAGGTGACGCCGACGCCACGATCAAGATCACGAATACGACTCCCACAACAGCCTCCGATATCGTGTTTGAATCCGGCGTGGTTCTGGAGATAGACGCAAACTCGGCGCAGGCTTTCGGGGGAGAAAGCAGAATTCAAAAATTGAAAGGCGCCGGGACTCTGGGAGCAAAAGAAGGAAAATTGACCGTGGATGACTTCTCCGAATTCACGGGGAAGGTCTTTATTTACACGGGGGGAACGTTGGCTCTTTCCTCAACAGGGACAGAAGAAAGCCAATTCAACGCGAATATCAGAGTTTCATACCGACAGGAGGGGTCGCTTGAAATTGCCCCGGGAACTTCATGGAGGGCAATATCAGGCAAGCAACTGGAACTGATCGGAGGGTTGACGATTACAACCCCGGCGTCGGCAGAAGAGGAAGAAACGGTCTTCGAATTGAACGGTGTCGGACTTTCCGGCAGCGGCGTGCTGACAGCCGGCTCCGGCGTCACCATCAAAATAGGTGAGGAGCAGGATTTTGCCGACTCCGGTATCACGCTTTCAGCCGCGGAGGGAGGATGCATTGATCTCAACGGACAGGAGCTTGGCAGTGCAAGTCTTCGCCTTGCCGGCGGAGAAGTAAAGGGCGCTACGGGAGATCTGACGCTGGCCGACGAGAGCACGCTGTTCATTCAGAGCGAAAACCTGGTACAGGAGGGGCAACAGACTGAAGCGGTGATTGTTTTCAGCGGAGACGGATCCTTGAAATTGGCAGAGGGTCCTGACCCTGTGATCCTTCTGAAGTTTGCTTCCGGACTCTTGCTCACAGAAGAGGGAGAGGATTTCAACGTCGTTGTCCAAATGGTCGGCAGCGAGTATCCCAGCAGCACTGCTTCATTGGATGGAGGAATCACCTCTTCCAATTTTCGGGTGTGGCAGCTTGAAAATGCTGCCGGTGAGTACACCGATGCGTACATCTATTACGTTGAACCTCTCGAGGGCGGACAGCTACAGGTGCGCGGCAGCACGAAATTCACATGGAAGGCAAGCGCGCATGGGGATATCGATTCCTTTGACTGGTGGGATTGGACAAGGGTAACCGCCAGCGAGGGAGAAGGGAAACCGTGGAGTGATGAAGGGGCGGACTGGCGCAAGGTTCTGGTGGACGAGAATATGTTCGTGACTTTGGCGCCTGAGGGCGACAGAACGGAGACCACGCTTCCCAATCTCCAGATTAAGGAGGGAGCAACTCTCACCGTGACGAACGATGCAGAGGGTAACGATGTACCGTCCCTGAAGGTGAATTTGCTCGCGGGAGAAGTTTCCGGCTGGTCTGCGTCGGTGGGTGGGGGAATTGAAGAAGGCGGCACACTGAAGGGAGAAGGAAACGTGATCTTCAATAAGACGGGAAAAGATGCATTCAGCGTGCGAGGCGTGATTGAGGGGGAAAACGTGACCCTGCAGGTGAGCGAGGGGACGTTGGAGATTACGGGTGAAGGGAGCGCCGAGGTGGGCAAACTTGGGGACATTCATGCAGACGCAGCCCTGAAATTAGACGGCAACCTCGACCTGAAGGGAGAGAGTATACTGACCGCAGAGAGCGGAGGCTCAATTTCCGGAGGGGGGGCTTTGAGCATTTCAAATGGCGCATCGCTGGATGTAAGCGCCGCCAACCTCAATTGGGAAGATAGTCTCATCGCTCTGGACACGAACGACAGCGGAAGCTTCATGACCGGTACAGGGGAAGTGATGCTGAGTTCAATGCGGGGGAAAGGCACTGTCAGTGTAGGAAATGGCGGCATCCTGATACAGGAGACGGCAGAGGTGGGCGAGTACTCAGGCAAGCTGGAAGGGGGAGGCACCATCACGGTCAGGGATGGGGGGAAGCAACGCTTCATCAACTGGGATGCAAACGGAGGGAGCGACGTTTCTCTGATCTCAGGGAGGAATGGTGAGGTGCATTTGCGCGGCGGGAGCAGCCCCGGATCAGGAGTGACGCAGTACAAGGATATCACCGTGCAGACGGACAAGGATGATTATGGACACGAAGCCTACAGCAAGCTGTACGTGGAATGCGAGGATGGGAGGAACAGCAGCATCCGGGTCTCGGGAGACATCACTCTGGAAAAGGGAACGACCATCTACCTGCAGTTTGACACGAGTAACGGACTGGGGAGCAAAGGCAGTAACGACCGGACCGGCAGCGGTGCACAGGCGCTTCTTCACGCGAACGGAGAAATCAAGGTGGATAACCTGGTTAAGTTCGTCATCACCCTCGGGGGAGACAGCAACGGGTTTAATCCGGAGGAGGAGCTGAACCTCGTGTTGATGGAGGGAGGCCGAGGATGTAGCTACGGCGGGGGTGGCAGCACGCTGTACAAAGATGATTTGACACTCGACCCGCTGCTGAAGGTGTACTATGAGAACATCCGGGTGGAGTTTGGAAGTGGTCTGGTGGAACTGAAAGGGGATATGCGCACGGAAAGTCCGCTGGAGGGGGTGGCAGGCACGGCGAACTCGAAAGCCGGGGCGGATCTGCTCTGGGAGCGGAGGGGAGATGCGGACCTGCGCGACAGGGAGAGCGCCCTCTACAAGGTGTACACGGGGATCATGGAGATGGGGGAGAAGAATCCGCGCGGGGCGAGCAAGGCTCTGGCAGCGGTGGCAGGCAGCAGTGCGGCGGCACTGGGCAGCGCGCAGAGGGACGCGATGCGCGGGCAGATAGGGCGCATGCGCGACCGCGCCTCGCAGCTTGGGCTGGCGGGAGGCTATTCTTACGACAGCCTGCCGTACTGGCATGCGTGGGTGGAAGGAGAAGGGGCGTACAACAAGCTGAGCGAAGATGGGGATGAGAGCGGCTACAGGCTGTCGAGCTGGGGAGGGTCGTTCGGGGTGGATGCGGATTTGACGGAGAGAACGGCTTTCGGCATGGCGGTGACGGCGATGCACGGGGACCTCAAGACGAGCGGGGCGGATGCGGGCAGCGGGGATCTGGACTCCTACTATGTGAGCGCGATGCTGCGCATCCAGAGGCGGCGCAGCGCGCACACGGTGGTGGCGAGCATAGGGGCGGATGACGCGAAGCTGGAGAGGCAGGTGAATTACGGGACAGGCAGCTACAGGAGCAGTGGGAGCACGAGTGGGGAGAGCTTTGGGGCGCTCTACGAATACACCTACGATATGCCCGGGAATGCGAGAGGGACGGCGCTGCTGCAGCCGCTTGTGACGGCATCCGTGATGCACGGGAGCATCAAAGACTACGATGAGAGCGGGGCGGACGCTCTGCCGCTGCACGTGGATAAGCAGGACTGGACGACGGCGACGGTGGGAGTAGGGCTGCGCTGGATGTGCACGATAGGGGAGAATGTGCTGAACCGCAGCGCGATATTTGAGGCGCGCGGGGCGGTGATGCAGGACATAGGGGACACGCAGGGGAAGGTGCGCGTAGGGTTGCTGAAGGCGCCTGAGGTGTTGCGCGATGTGGAATCGGCGGAGGTGGGCAGCACGGCGGTGCAGCTGAGCGTAGGGCTGCGCGCGCCGGTGAGCGAGCAGGCGCAGGTGTTCTTCAACGCCGGCACAGAGCTGCGCAGCGGCATGACCTCCTGGAACCTCGCCGCCGGTCTGCGCTACGACTTCTAACCTCCCCAATTTGATTGGGGACTTCCGCGCCCGGCGCCACTGCCACCGGGCGCGGATTTCAGTCTTTCTCCGCGCGAAAAAACGACCTGCCGCGGCGGTGTCTTCGGTTCCGCTTCATGCGCAGGTTACCCCGGCATTCACTTAGGCAGGAAGTAGCTGCGTTGCTTATCAGAGATGGGCAACTCGAGTTTTTCCATAACGGCAAGCATATCCTCCCAGACGGCTCGGCGAGCAGAGAGCGACTCATTACGCAACAGGTAGCTCGGATGATATGTCACACGCACGGGCAGATTATCCGCAAGCTGATGCCAGATGCCGCGCAGAGAACCCACGCTCCCTTCCCCTCCCAAAAGACCATGCGCCGCCGTAGCGCCGAGACACGCCACGCAGACAGGACGAATCGCGCGCAGCTCCGCAAGCACGAGAGGGAGGCATGCGGCAATCTCTTCCGGCGTGGGCGGACGGTTGGCGGTTCCCTGATTGGCGCCCATGGAGGGCCGGAACTTGCAGATATTGGTGATGTAGATCTGTTCGCGCCGCAGACCCATGGCGCGAAGAATCTCGTTGAGCTTCTGGCCGGCCCTGCCTACAAAGGGTTCGCCGAGGCGTTCCTCGTCGTAACCGGGAGCCTCGCCCACAAGGACAAGGCGCGCATGAACGTCCCCGACGGAAAACACCATCTTCTCACGCAGGGAACCGAGGCGGCGTGCGGCGGACCAGTTGGCAGCCCGGCGGCGAAGGTAGTCAATCTTCTGCTCCGGAGACTCCAGTTCCCGGGGCTCACCTCGGGAGGGGGCAGCGGGCGGCGATACGGACCACGAGTGCAGAATGCCGCGCGCCTGATCATCGACAGGCACGCTGCGCACGCCCTGTTCCTGCAGGTTTTTCAACCCCTCGCGCACGATGCTCTTAAGCGTAGTTGTGGAAGAATTGGAAAGCATATTCAGCGGCGACGAGAGAGTTCACTCTGGTAAGAGCATCCGAGTTGTTGTGCATGCTGTTCGACCCATTGCCTCAGACTGCGCTTGCCGGCGGGTTCCTCATCGACAGCGAGACGGTTTTGGGTAAGTCCCCTGACCTCATCGCGCGTGAGCATGACGTCATGCATCAGCGCGCCAAGCACACTTGCGGCCGCGTAGCCGACCCAATGAGGCATGGGTAGAATGAGACGTCGCACTCCCATCGTTTGCGCCAGCATGCGCCACAAATCGCGGAAGCTGTATGTTTCCGGGCCGGTAGCGTGTACGACGCGGTGAGGTTCCGGTCGCTCAGCCTCTTCCATCGCAAGCTCGGCGAGATCCCGCACGTGGACAGGCTGGAGAAAGTAATCAGCGCCGCTGCCAAAGGTGCCTGCGCAGGGGAGGTGTCGAAGGCTCCAAGCCATATTGTTGATGAGGATGGATTCCTGCGGCGTGTCCCCAAAAAGCACCGCCGGGCGCAGGATTGAATGGGGTAAGCCAAGATCGAACAAGGCTTGCTCGAGATGCGCCTTCCCTCTGAAATAGGGCAATGGCGAAGAAGCATCCGGTTTGGTGATGCTCACATGTACCACGCGCCGTACGCCTGCCTGCTGCGCCGCGCGAAAGAGCGCCAGCGTGTTTTCCACAGCCTCTCTGTGAGAGAAGGCGGCGTGTCCCGCTCCGTTGAATGAAAAACGCACCCAGTAGGTATTCACCAGAACATCGACGCCGCGCAGAATATCCTCGCCGCTCGCCGACCATGGCATGGGGCGTAACTCGTAGCAAGCGGGATTTGACAAACGCCCGGCAGAATTGGTGAGACCAATGACGCGCCAACCGCGACGAACTGCCTCAGCAGCAACATAGCGACCGCTGTACCCCAGCACCCCGGTGATGGCCACAGTCTTCATGTGCCTGCTCAGTTGATCATTTCCTTTCGGCAAAAGCTCGGTTGTTCAAAAGCAAGCACAGCGGTTCCTCTCTTTCCGAGAGTGATCAAGCCTCGGCGTCGTCCGGGAAGATCAGGTGGCGCGGAGCAGGCGTGATGCTGCGAACAGTCATCTTCACCGGGTCGCCGCCGATTTCAAGCGGCAGACGCACGGAATCCCCCACCTTGTGTCCGATGAGTTTGGCTCCCAGCTTGGAGCTGTACGCCACCACTCGTTCCTCCGGCACGGAATCCCAGGCTCCAAGGACAGTGTAGACCACCTCCTCGCCATCCCCGGTAACAAAAGTGACGCTCGTCCCCATACTGACAGCATCGCAGCTGGCATCGGAAAAATCCGTGGGCTGCGCTTGCGCCAGCTGGCGGGAAAGCTCATCGGAGCGGCGCAGCAACACCTGGCGGGTGGCTTTGGCATCCTGATAGCCGCCGTTTTCGCGCAGATCGCCCTCGGCGCGGGTGATTTCAAGGTCGTGCTTATTCTTCGGAATCTTCACGTTGATGATTTCCTCATATTCCGCCTTGCGCTGGGCAAAGGAGCGCGGAGAGACGTAAAGAGTCTGCTTCGCCTTGGGGGCGCTGCGGGCGAGGGCTATTCCCTGCAGCCCCGGGTGCACCTTCATCATGCTGGCCAGCAGGAAATTGCGGTCCAGATCCGGCAGCACGGCGGAATCATAAATCGACTTTGCGAAGGGTCTCGCCTCGGGCTCGCTGAGTCCTGTCACCAGATCCGGCGCAAGTTCCTTGTCCTCCACAAGCATGTTGCGCAGGCGCAGAGCGCGGTTCGGCGCGCCATCGGCGCTGTCACGCTCAATCGCACTGATAATGGCCGCACCAAGGGCCATCTTGGCGCCCTCCACCACCTCTTTCGCAACGCCATGCCTCTCCTTGCAAACCCAGATGAGAACGCTGGGCTGAAGCGTCTGGCGGGAAATGCCGGAAGCGACTTCGGCGAAAAGCTGCTCTTTGTTGCCATTCTGCAGAATAAAGTCTGCGGCGGCAGAGGTAACGCGCTGCCCTCCCATGAGGAACAGGTGAGTCAGGTACGCTTGCCAATCCTCCGGATACGCCTCAAGGATGGCCTTGTAAACGCAGAGCTGGCGAGTCGGCGGAAGCTCGCCGATGTAGTGTACAAGCTCTTCGGCAGGAATGTCACGCAGTTTGTCGACGAGCTGCGTAGTCTGCTGCAAGCCTTCTTTTTCCATCGCCTGCTGCATGGCGTCACGCCCCGCTTCGCCGTCCGCCAGGCGGGCGACAATTTCATCACGAATGATGATGAGCTGCAGCACATGCTGGGGCTCCATGTGATCGCGCTGGATGTCCTTCTCCATGGCGGCAATGAGCTTGGCCGCCGCATCATGCTGTCCGCGCAGCACTTCGCCCACGTGCGCCTGATCGAGAATACGCACGCAGCTCTCAAGCGAACCGGCATCCCTGTAATCGGTCAACAGCGCCTCCGCCGCGCTCCCGGCCCGGCGCAGACAGATGGCCTCTCCACGCTTGGTAGGCAGGCGGAAATGCGGAGATTGGCGCATGGCCGCGCGCGCTTTTTCCCACCACGACTTCCATTCCTCCGCCGGAATGACGCGCCCGCTCAGAAAACGCTCCAGATCTTCCGGCTGCATGGGCAGCACCTCGTCCACCCCTTCCCGGAGAGAATAATTGTTCTCCAGCACCTCGGTAATAAACTCCAGCATCGTTTCTTTCCCTTCCGCCCTGCTGCGCGCCAACTTGGGATCATCGTAGCAGGAAATCAGGAAATGCTTCGCCGGCAAGGGGGTGAGCTGGTTGAACGCCAGCTTCAATCCCATTACGTAACCCGGGCGCCGCTCGAAGTTCACCTTGACGGCTTGCTTTCCCAGCGACCATATTTCCACCTTCCCTACGCCCCATTCACTGTGCATCACATACTTCCCGGGGCTGATCCTGTCCATCCTCTTCGCAAAATTCATCGGGATTTTCCCCGCATTTACCAATTTTTCGAGGTCGCTATGCATACGTGAGGACATATTAACACACCCTGTGTCAAGGTCAATTCAAATATCATCGGGGCAAACGCAATTTCAAATGCGTTTGCTCATGTACCATGGACCGTGTACAATGTACCATGTATTGATAATGTGCGCATTACGCATGTTCTTCACATCATCAGGGCTGAAAGACGGCTCAGCTTATCCAAAAACCTTTCCGGGCACAAAACTGCGTCGATTCAGAAATTCGCCTCGGCTTATGCTCCGCAACTCCGCGAGCGAAGCTCGCCAAATTTCCTACATGGTACACGGTACATCGGTACATGGTACATCTCAAAACCTTTCCTGACACAAAAACCGCATCGGTTCAAAAATTCGCCTTGCTCCTGCTTCGCAACTTCGCGCGTAGCGCGCTAAATTCCAACATGGTACATGGTCCATGGTACATGAAAGGGTCCATCTCAAAACCTTTCCTGACACAAAACTGCGCCGGTTTAGAAATTCGCCTCGGCTTATGCTCCGCAACTCCGCGAGCAGAGCTCGCCAAATTTCCTACATGGTCCATGGTACATCGGTACATGGTACATGAAAGAGTCCATGGTGCGATTTTCCCTGTTGACGGACTTCTCTCAAATGCGTTTGCCCGGCAAATATCATGCCGTCAAATTTTTCTTTTCGCAACCACGCAGGCGCAAAATTCATCCTTGCGGCAAATTTTGCTTTTCAGCAGGGGCAAGGTGTCATATACTTGTGCGGCGCGTGGCGCAACCAACCCCTTGCGCGCCCGGATTACCATGAAAATCGTCCTCGCATACTCCGGTGGCCTTGACACATCCGTCCTCCTGGTGTGGCTCAAGGAGAAGTACAATGCCGAAATCATCGCTTTCTGCGCCGATGTGGGCCAGGCGGAAGAACTGGACGGCATCGAGGCAAAAGCTCTTGCCACGGGCGCAAGCAAGTGCATCGTGGGCGACCTGAAAGCAGATTTCGCCGCTAATTACATTTACCCGATGTTCCGCGCCAATGCGCTCTACGAAGGGCGCTACCTGCTGGGCACCTCTATCGCACGCCCCTGCATTTCCAAAGCCATGGTGGATATCGCCCTGGCAGAAGGGGCGGATGCCATTGCCCACGGCGCGACAGGCAAGGGGAACGATCAGGTGCGCTTCGAGCTCTCCGTGAATGCCCTTGCCCCGCAGCTGCAAGTAATCGCTCCCTGGCGCATGAAGGAATGGCGCGAGCAGTTCCCGGGACGCACGGAGCTCATTCAGTACGCCGAGAGCCACGGCATCCCCATCCGCCAGAGCGTGAAAAAGCCCTACTCCATGGATCGCAATCTGCTGCACATCTCGTACGAGGCAGGCATTCTGGAAGACACGTGGTACGACGCCACCAAGCCGGAGGATCGTCCCATGTACGTGCTGTCCAACGCACCGGAGGACGCGCCGGACAAGCCACAGTACCTGCAATGTCTCTTTGAGAAAGGCGACCTCATCGGTCTGCAAACCGAGGGGCTGGGCGGGTTGTGCGCCGAGCTGGGCGTGAAACCCACCGGCGAAAAGGACGGCTACACCCTGCTTGACCCGCTGGGCGTCATGCTCGTGCTGAACCACCTCGGCGGGCTGCACGGCATCGGGCGCGTGGACATCGTGGAGAACCGCTTTGTGGGCATGAAGAGCCGGGGCATTTACGAGACGCCCGGCGGCACGATTCTGCTGGCGGCTCACCGCGATATCGAGACCATCACCGTGGATCGCGAAGCGCAGAAGGTGCGCGACTCTCTCATCCCGGATTACTCTGCCATGGTGTACAACGGCTTTTGGTTTGCGCCGGAGCGTGAAGCCATCCAGGCTCTCGTTGATAAGACGCAGGAAACGGTCAACGGCGAGGTGCGCCTGAAGCTCTACAAGGGCAATGTGCTGTACGCCGGTCGCCGCAGCCCGAATTCTCTGTACAGCTACGCCATTGCCACCATGGAAGGCGACTACACGGACGAAGACTACAACCAGGACGACGCCACGGGCTTCATCCACCTTAACGGACTGCGCCTCAAGCAATTCGCCCGCGTCAACAAGAAATAAACGGCTCGAACGGCAACACTTTTTCCGGCGGCGCACCCTCTTTCACGAGGCTGCGCCGTCTGTTTTATCTTTCCCGCTCAAGCGTTGGCACCAGACGAGGAGCAGCGCAAGGTCAGCGGGGATGATGCTCTTATTGACTGATATCACAGTTTATAAGCATCAAAGATCATGACAGCTCCCGCGCGCAAGCGCGGACCCCCAAAATCGTACTTCGTGAATGGGCAGCTGCTTTGTGCTTGACAAAGATGGTGGTACCAGCTATAAGGAGGGTGTTATGGCACGCGACGTCTGTGTCGCTCTCCTTGCGGGAGAGTAGTGGTACGGAAGACGGAACGTGCCTTATTGACGGAAGCATGAGGAAGATGTTTAATAGCCTGCGAGAGCTGTTCCGAGTACCGCGCGTCACTCCGGCGAGTGAATATGCGGAGCGGTTCCGCGCAACTCGTGCCGAAGCGGTGAGGCGGGCGGTTGGGTTCGTGTCGCGAGGGAACGTGCAGTTGACTGGCGGTAATTACGTGTGCTACACCGCAGCTTCCAAAAGTAACGTTGCCACCGGCAAGTCCGAAGAGGTTTTGTGATTTGTCATGACTAGGTGTAATGCATCCGAGGAGCCGAAGGATGAGAAGGATAAAACTTGGTTTCTCAGGTGCTGGCGGGAGTACGATGAAAGCTTTGGAGAAGCAGAGGCCTCGGTGAAACTGTGTGAGCAGCTGTCTGGTACGACGAATGTTGATGTGATCGACCTATTACGGCAATCCGGCCGATTGGCAGCAGGTGCAATTAAGGCTTCTGCGGAGAGCAGGGAGCTGCTGCAACGCGCTTCTGCACTGGCGAGAGATGCAGTGAAGATGGCAAGTATACAAGCCTCACAGATTGCCGCACGTCGCGCAAGCCAGATACGTAGCATATATGGTGGACAAGACGAATTGATACTTAGGGAACTGATGCCGAAGTATTCTGATGAGTACGTCCCGGCTGTTGACTACTTGCTGGATTTGGGTAGGAGAATTCAAGAGAACGATACATGTTGCATTGCTGACGATGAGTATTGGTCGATCCGGGACAAACTCCATTCTGCAGTTGATTTCGTGCGCGAATATGAAATCAAAGCTCAAGAAATAGACAACCGCATACGCTCCGAACGGCATGAATTAAGAAATAATACATGGGGCGCCCTGTTGTGGGCATTTGCCGGATTATTATTAGGATTTGCGTTAGACTGGCTGTTCAGCTGCATCACTTCGATGTGAAAACTCTATGTCTGGAGAACAAAAAGGGCCTGTTTTTATTACAAGGAAGCCGGATGATCAATTCACTTCGAGTTATCCGCAGGTGGATGCCTCCGTTGATGAGTATATTCAAAGCAGGGGGGAATATCCCATCCCGGCAATCAATGAGCTTCGTTATGCTGTTCGCCACTTGATTGACGCCGTCCTTGCTCCTGATAAAAACAAGCAGAAAGAAAGCTGGGAGAGGGCTCTGAGGCACGTTGACCGCGCCAGGTATGATATTCCCGAATACGAATGCAGCAGCCTCAGATTGCGGGTTGAAGCGATGTTGGGTACGGATGCGTATAAACGATATCATCATATAGTCGTTAAGTGCATTCCAAACTATTACCGACACATGATCGCTTTTTACGAAACGTACGAGGAGCTCAAGACATTCCCTGCTCTCGATAAAAACAGTAGCGTGTACGAGCAACGGTGTAATCGCATGATTAGTACGGCACAGGAATTTCTGGATGATATCATCAAAGCAGAGCCTTTGATTTGTGCTGCCATGGAGAGAGAGGATCGACGTAAACGCAATTTCAAAATATGGAAGATATCCATTTTCTTTGGTATGGCTTTTTTGAAGCTCATCGCCTCCCATCTCATCTTCTAGAACCTCCTACTGGCTAAGCTCACCCCGCGCAACGTGTGCGAACTCCCCAAGTCGTACATCGAAAATTGACTCACCGCCGCCCCATCGGCGGTTCGCCCCTGTCGGGGCAACGCATTCGCGTTGTCCATCCGCACTTACCGCCCGCTGCGCGTGCGCCCTCAACGGGGCCGTCGTGCGTGTTGACTCACCGCCGCCCCATCGGCGGTTCGCCCCTGTCGGGGCAACGCATTCGCGTTGTCCATCCGCACTTACCGCCCGCTGCGCGTGCGCCCTCAACGGGGCCGTCGTGCGTGTTGCACATCGAAAATCGTACATCGTACATAGGCGGCGTTTCGCCGCCACCGTCGTACATGGTCAGACGGATTCAGGCGAGTGGCATTTCGAGCTTACGCGCCTTCGTGACCTCGTCATGCAACTGAATGAGAGGTGTTTCTATGTCTTTCCCTACGCACTCAATCAACCGGCACACGGCGCGAGAAGCCGATTTTTGCGCGTATATTTGCAGCCAATCCTCAAGCTGCTCGGCGCGTTCCCAGGATTTCTGCGGCTCAGGGTAGCGGTACGGCATCCCAAGACGATGCGGCTTGGGGGAGAGGCGCGCGCGCCAGCATGCTTGCCGTTCGCACAGGTGGGCGTACATGGGGTCAACCGAAAAGGTCCCGCAGAGCTCGCCCATTCTCGGCGAAGACGGAGCGAGACCGTCAGCCGACACAATCAGCCGCCAGCCATGCTTCGTTCGGTAGATGCGCACTCCCATTGCCGAATCTCGCCGGCACTGTTCTCTCACGCGCTCTACGAGGATTTTCTGCATATCCCTTGCCTTGCCGAAGAGCCCCAGGATCTTTTGGAAGAACGACGGCTCCCGTTCGTCCACATCAAGGAAACAGGTATCGGTCGAATTGAGCACTTCTGCCCCGTAACGATTTCGAGTGATCACATTCCGTTCATCCAGCGTTCGCAAAATCTCCTCAGTCGTGACGACCGCGTATTCTTCGTTGTCCTGATGTTCATCGAGGCGACGCATCGAAAGTCGGAAATCCTCAACCTCCTGCGGATTGTGCGTTTTTCCCGTTCCAAAAAAATCACGAAGCAGGAGCAGTTTTTTCTCCATGCGTTCCTGAGCCTCATGGGAGCTGGAAAAAGAATACGCCTTCACGCGAAATAGCATGCCTCCTATTTCTTCTTTCCGGCGGATCCAGAACGGAGCAATTCTCATCATACGATTAACATTTCGTGATTCTGGAAGAATTTACCATGCAAGCAACAAACAGTCAAGGCAAACACATTTGGAATCCGCGCACAAACGCGGGAATTTCTCAAATTGACTCACCGCCGACCCATCGGCGGTTCGCCCCTGTCGGGGCAACGCATCCGCGTTGTCCATCCGCACTTACCGCCCGCTACGCGTGCGCCCTCAACGGGGCCGTCGTGCGTGTTGACTCACTGGCACCACACTGCCAGTTCGCCCCTATCGGGGCAACGCATTCGCGTTGTCCATCCGCACTTACCGCCCGCTACGCGGGCGCCCTCAACGGGGCCGTCGTGCGTGTTGACTCACAGGCACCACACTGCCAGTTCGCCCCTATCGGGGCAACGCATTCGCGTTGTCCATCCGCACTTACCGCCCGCTGCGCGGGCGCCCTCAACGGGGCCGTCGTGCGTGTTGACTCACTGGCACCACACTGCCAGTTCGCCCCTGTCGGGGCAACGCATTCGCGTTGTCCATCCGCACTTACCGCCCGCTGCGCGTGTTGTACATAGGCGCCGCCGGCTGCCACTGGGTGCCGTTAGGCGCCGTCTGTTTTATCCTTCCCGCTCAAGCGTTGGCACCAGACGAGAAGCAGCGCAAGGTCAGCGGGGGTGATGCCGGGGATACGGGAAGCCTGGCCGATGGTGGCGGGACGCACGCGCTGGAGCCGCTGACGCGCCTCGGTTTTGAGGGCAGGGATTGTTTCGTAATCAAGATCGGCGGGAATTCTTTTGTGCTCCTGCCGCTGCAAGCGCAGAGCCGAAGCGCGCATGCGGTCGATGTGTCCGGCATAGGTGATTTCTGTAGCGACAGCGTCCCATGCCTCCGCATCGTCGGCATGGGGAAGCCGCACCTCGGCAGGCAGTAAATCGGGGGAATTGCCGGGGCGTCGGAGCCAGAGTTCCAGCGAAACGCCCTCCCACTTTGTGCTGCGGCAATAATCCATGCACGCCCGGATGCGGGCGCGGCGAGCCTCGGTCTCTGCCGCGCGCTGCTCATCCACCAGCCCCACGCGCGCCGCGAGGGCCGTGAGTCGCAAATCCGCATTATCCTGCCGCAGCAAAAGCCGCATCTCCGCGCGGCTGGTGAACATGCGGTAAGGCTCATCCGTGCCGCGCGTGACGAGATCATCGATCATCACGCCGATGTACGCCTCATCACGCCGCAGGATGAGCGGCTCCTCCCCGCGCAGGGAAAGCACGGCATTCGCACCGGCGAGCAGTCCCTGCCCCGCCGCTTCCTCATACCCACTGGTACCGTTGATCTGCCCGGCAAAGTAGAGTCCGCGAACGCGCTTGGTCTCCAAACTCGGCAGCAATTCCGTGGGCGGCACAAAGTCGTACTCCACCGCATAGCCGGGACGGATCAGCTGCGCCTTCTCCAGTCCGGGTATGCTGTGCACGATAAGCTGCTGCACATCGAAAGGCAGACTGGTCGAAAGGCCATTGAGGTAATACTCATCCGTGCTACGTCCCTCCGGCTCAATGAAGATTTGGTGGCGTGTCTTATCCGCAAAGCGCACGACTTTGTCCTCAATGCTCGGGCAGTAACGCGGACCAACGCCGTGGATAATGCCGGAAAAGAGCGGACTGCGCTCGAGGTTCGCGCGAATGACGTCGTGGGTGCCTTCGTGGGTATAGGTGATGGCGCAGGGAAGCTGCTGCGGTTCCTCCCCATCGGCGAGGAAGTTCAACGTGCAGTGCGGTTCAGACTCCCGATGCAGCAAGCGATGGGAAATTCGTGAAAAAAACGGCGGAGGAGTGTCGCCCGGCTGCAGTTCCAGCCCCGAAAAATCAATCGTGCTGCCGAGAATGCGCGGCGAGGTACCGGTCTTGAAACGCAGCAGAGGAAAGCCCAACTTCTCCAGCGACTCCGAGACGCCGCTGGGGGCACAGCCGAGCCGCCCGCCCGGCAGGTGATCCGTTCCCACATGCAGCAAGCCGCGCATAAACGTTCCACTGCAGAGCACCGCGCGCCGCGCGGCAATACGCACCCCCCAGTTGGTCACCACCCCGGCAATCTGCCCGCCCTGAACCACGATTTCCGCCGCCTCTCCCTGCAGCAGCTCCAGCCCCGGGGTAGACTCCAGCAGCCACTTCATGCGGGCCCGGTATGCCAGTTTGTCGCATTGGGCGCGGGGAGCGCGTACGCTTGGCCCCTTGGAAGCATTGAGCATACGCCATTGGAGAGCGGTCGCATCCGTATTCAAGGCCATGGCGCCGCCGAGGGCATCGATTTCGCGCACGATATGCCCTTTGGCGAGACCGCCGATGGCAGGATTGCAACTCATCTGCCCGATGGTATCCAGATTCTGCGTCAGGAGCGCAACTTTTCCGCCACCCATGCGCACCGCCGCCAGCGCCGCCTCAATCCCTGCGTGACCGCCGCCCACCACCAGCACGTCGTACTCCCCGCCCTGGCACGCATTTTTCATACAGCTGTAAGCATCACAATCAATTTGTGCAACACATCCCGCGAATCCAACTGGGTGGAAACCAACTGCCGATCGGCCTGAGCACAAGCGAAGAGATGCTGCCGAGCCTTTGCCAGGGTGAGCTTGTTCAGACTCCGCGCCGCCTGGAAGAGACCATAGCAGCTGATGTTCCCATCCTTCTTGCGCGGGAGCGCCCTTTGCGCATCGTGAGGCAGTTTGTTGATAGCGGACTCAAAGCCACGGTAACCCGCAGCAGGGTTGAGGTTATACGTATCCATCAGCAGGCGCGCGCAGTAACGATTCCGCACTGTGGGCACAATGGCGGCTCGCATGATGGTCACCGCCTGCTCGCCCCGGGCAAGCTGCTCATTGACAAGACGCACAGCCGTGCGGCTATCCTGCTTCTCCAGCGCGCGAGATATCTCGAAAATCACGCCGTGCCGGGAAACGGGCACCATGAGTTCCACATCTTCCTCCTGCACGGTACGACGCTCGGTTCCCAGATACACATCCAGCTTATCCAATTCATTGACAATCTGTCGAGAACTCTCATTCACCCGCTGTACAAAAAGATCCATCGCAGCGTTGTCGAAACGAAGACCGCGCTCCTTCGCCAGTTTGAGTACGAGCGCCGCTACATCCGACTCCCAGCCGTCCCGCGATATGTCGATGAGGGCAAATTCCTTCATCTCCGCCACAGATGAAAGCTTCTTGAAAAAGGAACGCCTCTTATCCACCTCCGCAGCGCTCACCACCAGATAAGTTTCCGCAGGCATATTCTGCGCCACCTCCACAAGCTTCTCCAATGCCCCCTGCACCGCCTCACTGCGTGCGCCGCTCGGTGTGTCGCCCATGAAATTCGCTCCCTTCAGCCAAATAACCTTCCTGCCGCCAAACATATTCATCGTCTGCAATGCCTCCGCCACGCGTCCCAGACATTCCACGGCCTCATCCGCCGTCCCCACAATTCCGTCGATGATCTCGTTGCTCCAGCCTTCATCGCCACCGGTAAGCTCGGCGTAACAAGCCGCAGCTTCAGCAGCTGCTGCTCCCTCGTCGCTCCCATAGTAAACAAATGTCGTCCTCTCGTCCTGCGGCATGCCCCTACCATACCACACCCTCCACGCTTCCGCAAGTGCGAACAAGCCCCCTCCACACAGTGTGCATTTAATTTTGCAATGCACATTTTCATCCAAAAAAGTGAAAAAAAGACTTGCCAAGCCGGGCTGTAGTCAGTACAATGCCCCCGCACCTGCGGCAACGCAGCTGCGGATGGAGCGGTAGCTCAGTTTGGTTAGAGCGCAGCCCTGTCACGGCTGAGGTCGCGAGTTCAAGCCTC
>CANQGG010000024.1 GCA_947601655.1 uncultured Akkermansia sp. | reverse complement strand
GCTCAATGCTCGGAAAATTCGCGTGGTGTGGGGAATCCGGGAAACTCTGCGCCTCCAGCGCCACGCCGGCGCGAGGATGCGGCAGATAATCGCCGGTGTAAACCTGCAGTCCCGGGGCATCTGTGCTCACGGTAAGGACGCGCCCACCGCAACGAAGCTGAGCAGCCGCATGCATGGCTCCCGGACTTGCAAGCACGTAATTATCATCATACTCCCCGGTGAGTAATTGCCCTTCACGCAAATCAAAACGCGTACCGGCGACGGAACAAATCTCACCGGTCGGAATGTTAGCCACCATGGGCGTGTACCGGTCGGCGTTCACGCGCAGAACATGGGCGTCGATCGTTCCCTGCCCCTCCAAATTCCAATAGGCGTGGTTGGTAAGATTCAGGAGCGTCGGCGCATCGGTCTGCGCCTCCATAGTGAGACTGAGCTGCGCCCCCCTCAGCTCGTAAATCACCTGCACCTGCACCGCTCCCGGGTACCCCTCCTCCCCCGACGGGGAGATCAGAGCGAGCTTCACCCGCTCCGAAGTCTGCTCCCGAATCTCCCAGAGGCGGGAGTCAAACCCGCGATCACCACCGTGCAGATGATTGGCGCCATTGTTGGTCGCGAGAGTGTACAGCTTGCCCTCCAGAGAAAAATTCCCGTTCGCAATGCGGTTGGCTACTCGTCCGCAAATTGCCCCGCAATAGCACGTATCCTCCGCCAATGAGGCAACCTCCCGCGGTCCGCAGAGCAAATTCACTCCTCCCTCGACGAACTCCAGCAGGCGAGCGCCCCAGTTGGTGAGGCGCACGCAAAGCCGCTCGTTCTGCAGTGTCAAAAACGAGGCGCGCTCAAGCTCCGCTCGAATCTCCGGAAGCATAGGCGGATAAATTAAAATCCGTCCGGCAGGAATTTGCTGTTGCCGTTGCCGTATTGCAAATTGCCGTGGGTTCCGACAGGGATAGCGCCAACCTGCGAATAGATCGGCTGGATCACGCGGTACTGCTGTTTGTCCTTGTCAGACTGAATGACGAGCTCCTGACCTTTTGTCTTACCCACAGCGGCTCCCACGCCGCGCCCGGCAAGAGCGCCCACGATGCCGAACCCCACGCTGGAAACGATCTGTCCCTTGCCACGCCCCAGCAAGGCGCCACTGCCTGCGCCTACGGCCGCTCCCAGAGCAGTGCCAAGCCCTTTATCGGTCGAAGAAGCGTCCACATCCACCGTACGAGCTGATACCACCGTACCGGGAATTACCATGGCCACCGTTCCGACAGAGGAAGCGGAGGTGCTGGAGAGCGACGCCATATCCGAGCAGGAGGTCAACCCGAACACTCCCGCTGCAAACAATGCAATCAGTAAATTTTTCTTCATGGCTTGATAGTGTCTTCAGATGCAGATGAAGGAACGGCTCGACTCTTTGGAAAAACGCGCCTCTGTCCCTCTGTCCGCTAGGTATGACCTTAGCATGAAATTTATGACTTGCCAAGTAAAAAAAAGGGTGCTAGATTAGCTCCCGTACGTATGAAAGCGTTATCTCTATTAACAGCCCTGATGTTGATCCCTACCCTGACCGCACAGGCGGCTGACAAAGCCGGCGCGATGGAGGGATATCTCCCGACCGATGGTTCCCTGCAGCGCGGCGCCCACGTGCGGCTCATACATTCGGAAACCATTCAGGAGCCCGTCAAAAAACTCAATGAGGCGCTGGCCAAGCTCCCCGAGGACAAGGTGGAGGATCGTAATACGTTTATCAAAGAATTCACCGAGAATCTGCAACCTTCCTACAGCGCTGCCATCTGGCCCAACCGCGCAGACTACGACCAGTTCATCGAAGCCTGGAAAAAGGCCAAGATCAGCCCCGTCACAGAGGTGGCCGTCGGTCTCCAGAAGGTGGATGACAACAACTGGCGCGTCCTTTCCGCCACGGTAGATGCCCAAACTCAAAAGCAGGTACCCCTCACCGTCAGCGCTCTGCGCTACAACGCTGAGAAAAACGAATGGATTTCCAATAACGGCGTTCTCAAAGCCTCCAGCTACTCTGCGCCCGATACCAGCATTTTCGGCGCTCAGACCGGCACTGAATGGGTGCTTGAGAAAAAGGACGAGCTGACGATTCTGCGTGAGTCCCTGCGCGTAAGCCGCACCACGGACGGCAAGTATGTGTACATTGCCTACAGTCTTGTGGAGCGTTCTGCCGTTACGGGCAGCAATATTGCGCAGGGAGACTACCTCCTTCGCTTCCCGGTGCAAACGACCGGAGCAAATGTCGGTACTCCCGGGCAACGTTGATTGAGTCCCACTCGTGCAGGAAAGAGCGCTTCTGCTCCTTTCTCTCGAAGACAGCAAGCGGGAGCTCACGCCTTGTGTGCGTGCCTGGCTCCCGCTCATTTTTTACCAGAATACTGCATGAAGATCATCGCCGGTCAAGCCAAAGGACTGCCCCTCCTCGTGCCGAAGGGTGAGGTGCGCCCCACGCAAGACCGCGTGCGCGAAGCTCTTTTCGGTATCCTGCAATCCGTGGTGCCCGGGGCTCATGTGCTGGATCTTTTTTGCGGCACGGGGTCTGTGGGATTGGAAGCGCTCAGCCGCGGCGCAGCGCGCGCCTGCATGGTGGACGCTTCCCGCTCCGCCTGCCAGACGGCTCGCCACAACATGGAGCGCAGTAAGCTCCCCGGCGGTAGCATCGTGCAGTCGGATTGCCTCGCTTTTACTCGCAGAGAACGCGCAACCTACGATCTCATCTTCGCAGATCCGCCATACTGCAAAGCCCCCGGAGACAGGGACATGATAGCCGAACTACTTCTCGGACGCGTGCGGGAGCTACTGCGGGAAAACGGGCTTTTCATTGCCGAAGCGCAACTTGGCTACGGCGTGGGGGATGCACGCACGCGGGAATTCCCCGGATGGGAGCTTATCGACGCTCGCAGCTATGGGAAGAATACCTTGCTCTTTTACCGACCGGAATCAAGCGCATCATGATCTACCGAATCTTCTACTTCGCGTACACCCTGCTCTACCCGATCTTTCTACTGGTATCGCTGCCCGGTTTTCTCATCAAGATGCGCCGCCGAGGCGGCAGGATGGCGGATATCTGGGAACGCCTTTCTCTCTTCCGAGTTCCGGCGAAACAAGAGCCATCGGACGTCATTTACGTGCACGCCGTGAGCGTAGGCGAGGTATTCATCGCTCTCAAGTGGATTCGCACTTTGCGTACGGAGTGTGATCTGCCGATCGTACTCGCCACCTCGACCGCTACCGGTTTGCAGGTAGCGCGAGATGCGGGAATACCAAACCTCCGTGTGCTCTACTCACCCGTGGACATCGGCTGGGTGGTGCGACGCTGTATGCGGCGCTTTTCCCCGCGCGTGGTGGCGCTCATCGAAGCCGAACTCTGGCCCACGCAGGCGCGCGTCTGCCGCCGCGCGGGCATACCGATGGTCATGCTCAATGCGCGGCTCTCCGAACGCAGTGAACGTCGTTACGCCGCGGTACGTCGCATCACTGCCCCACTCTTCTCGCACCTTTCTGCACTTGCAGCTCAAAATGACCAGGACGCTGCACGCTTTGCACGTATCGGCGTCCCCCCCTCCATCATCCGTACAATCGGCAGCATCAAGTTCGACGTGCAGGGCGGAGGCTCCTGCAAACCGCGTCAGGAATTTTGCGATATTCTGCATCACCTTGCGGGGAATCGTCCTATCGTCCTTGCCGCTTCCACTCACCCCGGGGAGGAACTTCTCATCGCCTCCGCCGCTCGCAAGAACAATGCCTTTACCCTTATTGTACCGCGCCACATGGAACGCCGCGCTGAGGTAATGCGCGACCTCTCCGCCGCCGGCTTTTCTCCTATCCTCCGTTCAGAAGCGCTTCCTCTGCCGGAGAATCCGGATGAGAAGACATGCTACATTGCTGACACCACAGGCGAACTGCGGGAATGGACCGCTCTGGCGGACATCGTCGTGATCGGCAAGAGTTTTCTTCAAACGGAGGGAGGACAAAATCCTGTGGAGGCAATTTCTTCCCGGCGGCCGGTCATCGTGGGCCCACACATGGAAAACTTTTCGGACCTGGTAGCGCAATTGCGCGCGGTGGATGGCATCGTGATCTGCACGGCCGACGAGTTACAGCAAAAAATCGCGGATATCCTGGCGAATCCCGGGCAGAGTGTAGAGCGCAGTGAACGCGCTTTCCTCGCCACCGAACTGCATAATGGCGCTACCCTGCGCAGCCTCCGTCTCGTGCAGGAGTTTCTCCACACCCCCTCTGCCCGGTGAACTGCCGCGGCGAGGTCTTTTCTCTCACAAGGCCTGCACAGCAGCAAGCAATTTGAGAGGATCCTTCAATCCCGGGGCAATTTCCACCCCGCTGTTCAGGTCGATGCCATCCGGATGACAAATACTGACGAGCTGAGGGATATTCTCTGCGTTCAGCCCGCCGGCGAGAATCCACGGATGAGGAAAGCGCAATTGAGTGAGAGAATCAGCATTCAGCGTTTTTCCGGTTCCTCCGCAGCAGGGCGATTCCCCGGCATCAAGCAGATACATTGCACAATGCGAAGCCCAGGCATCGAGCGTCGCCTGCAGCTCTCCCACACAGGCATACTGCTGCGGCCAAAGAACACGAATCACTCTCTGCGCCCCGATGGCATCGGCATCCTCCATGCTCTGTCTGCCGTGTAGTTGCACGAGGTGCAGGCGTGCAATCTGCACAGCGCGAAGAATCTCCTGCACTCCCTGTCGCACAAAGACACCAACACGCACAGCAGTGCCGGTGGGAATGGCAGCGGCACGCTCCGGAGTGATGGAGCGCGGACTCCCTTCGTGAAAGATGAAACCAACATAGCGCGCGCCCATGGCAAGAGAGGCATCCACAGTGCCTGCATGGGTTTGACCACAAACTTTGATAAAGGGGGGAGAAATCATGATTATTTGTTCAAGAGGAGGCAAAGTTTTTGTTGCGGAGATTCCGCCTGCATAAGAGCGGTACCGACGAGCGCGGCATCATACCCGACACACGCGGCGGCAACTAAATGCTCCCGTTCGCTCATAGCGCTCGCGGCAATCCATACTTCACCCGGCAGGCGAAATCGGGCGAGATGCAACCCCGCCTCGCGATCGGTGCGGAAAGTTTCGAGATTTCGCGCATTGACTTGAATGATACGCGCTCCGCTCTCCCGTGCAAGATCCAACTCGGCTTCACTAAAAATTTCCACGACAGCGTGAATCCCCTGTTCCTCCGCCTGCTGCCTCAGATCCCGAAGCTGCGCCGCATCTGGCGTAAGCGCCACAATGAGCAGCAGTGCGCTCACCGGCGTAGCCGCCGTCTGCCGCACCTGGAGCTCATGGAAAATGAAATCCTTGCGCAAAAGAGGCAATGCCGGCGCAACAGCATGCGCCCGAAAAAGATCTTCCGTACAGCCACGGAAATACTTTTCCTCCGTGAGCACGCTCATACAACTTGCTCCCCCGCTTGCGTACGCCTGAGCAGCTTCCTCCGGTGTCCTCGTGGCGTTGATGACCCCGGCAGAAGGAGAACTGCGCTTGAATTCCGCCACCACTCGCAGAGGAGAAGAGTCCGTCTTCTCCCCACGAAGCGCTGCCAAAAAATCGGGGCGGGAGGAGACGGGAAGAGCCGGCGGCAGCTGACGCCTCAAATTGGCGAGCTCCTCCCGCTTGGCATCAATGAAGCGTTGCAGATTCATACTCCATGATTCCAACCTTGCGCCACCTTGCCGCCCATACCCTGAGCGATGGCTTCGCGCGCTTTCTCGGCACACTCCTCAGGCGACCTCTCCGGCTCGAAAAGCCTCACCCCAAGCGCCACATTGAAGGCGACCATCTCAGACATCACAGGCTTGCCACTGCCGGCAAGGATTGCACGCAGCGTCTCTGCCGCCTCCTCTTTGGAATGCACACTGAGATCCTCCTGCGAAGCCGGTTTCAGAGAGAAGCCCCATTTGGCCGGGTCCACTTCCACAGGCTGCACATCCGAACCTTGCACAAAAGACGCCGTGGCAGGACCAAAGGTGGTGAGCTCATCGTATTCACCTGCCCCGCAGAAAACGTAGGCTCGCTTGTAACGACCTGCTGCCGCAAGGGTCTCCGCCACGGGTTGCACCAGCTCTGCTCTCGCCACGCCCAGCATCATCAGCGGCGGACGACTCGGATTGATCAGCGGACCGAGCAGATTGAACAGCGTGCGCACCCCAAGCTCCCGACGAATAGGAGCCACGTATTTGAAGCACGGATGAAAATGCGGCGCAAAGGCAAAGGCAAAGCGATGCTTCTCCAGAGAGATCTTGATACCCTCCGCATCCAGATCCAGCGGGTAACCCAGCTGCTCCAGCACATCCCCCGCACCACTCGTCGACGAGGCGGCGCGGTTGCCGTGCTTCACAATGCGGTAGCCCATGCCGGCGAGAGTAAGCGCAGTGGCAGTAGAGCAGTTAAAGCTCATTTTCCCGTCGCCGCCCGTGCCCACAACATCCGCATAATCCCCTTCAATGCCTTCCACGAGATGAGCTCGCTGCAGGGCATTCTCCACAGCGGCGTGCATTTCCTGCGCGGTTTCACCCTTCGCACTCAGCCCCAGCAGCAGCGCACCCGCCTGCGAAGGCGTGAGCTGCCCATCCATGAGTTGTGCAAAGGCATCGTTTGCTTCCGCAGCGGAGAGGTCATGTCTCCGCGCGAGATGATCGAGTATGGTAGCTATTGTCATTGTCGTGTATGGTGAAAATGCGGTTGTCGGTATTGGCGCCGTGCTATCCCTTCAGCACGGCGAGGGGACGGAGACGCACGACGGGCTGCACGAGGTCAGCCTCTCGATGCAGAACGTCCTCGATATCCTTGTAGGCGGAGGGAGCCTCGTCAAGCCTCTTTTGGCTGCTCATATCGTGAACGATGTCCTTCATGCGCTCCTGCTCAGCTTCCAGAGAGAGCTCCTTCTGAGCCGCCGTGCGCGAGAGCTTGCGTCCTGCGCCGTGGGAGGCCGAACAGAAGGAAGCGGGATTGCCCAGACCTCGAACGATGTAAGAGTTCGTTCCCTGCGACCCCGGGATGATGGCGAGATCTCCCTCGCGCACACGGACTGCGCCCTTGCGGTGAATCCACAGATCCTGCCCATCGTGATGCTCCAGAGCAGCGTAGTTGTGGCGCGTGTAGATGCGTTCGACGAATTCGATGTCCGGGATAAACTCGCGCAGCACACGCTCCAGCAGCTCCTGCATTTTCTCGTGGTTTGCCTTGGCAAAGTCGAGGCAAAGCTGCATTTCGCGCACGTAAAGCTCATACTCCTCAGTTCCGATCGGCAGGAAGGAGAGCTGATGCTTCACCACCTCATCCTGTCGGAAGCGTCGGCAGAGCTCGGCTGCCAGCTTGTTGTACTCCGTGCCCACCTTGTTACCCAGGTTACGCGAACCGGAATGGATCATGTACCAGAGCTTTCCCTCCTCATCCGCCTGCAGCTCGATGAAGTGATTTCCTCCGCCCATAGTACCGAGTTGGTATTGGGCCGAGTTAAACTCCTGCTTGCAAATACGGGTGGATTCCCAGCGTTCCGTCTCATCAAAGATGGGGTGCTGTTGCTTTTTGCTCTGATGGGCGTAACCCACCGGAATGACGGCGCGAATTCCCGTGCGTCGTCCCTCGGCCTTGCCCATGATCTCACGCAGCTTATCGCGATCGAGTGTAGCTGCATCAATATTGGTTTTGCATGCGGACATCGAGCATCCGATATCCACGCCTACCGCGTTCGGTATCACTGCATCATGCAAGGCAAGGATACATCCGATGGGTACGCCGAACCCGCAGTGTGCATCCGGCGCGAGCGCCACCCGATGCGCGGCGCACGGGTGCTTTGCCACGTTCCTTGCCTGCCTCAACGCTGTTTCTTCAATCTCTCCTGCCCAGTTGAGGATGGGCAGACAGCCCTCTTGTTCTATCACGTTCATGTTACTTTGAGATTATGCCGCACTCTTTTCTCCGATGAACACCGGAGAGTGCGGCATCTCCCCGGCATTCAGATGATGGTCTTTGGAAAGTTAGCGATCAATTTGAGCCCCTCCGGTGTGAGGATGGATTCCGGATGATACTGCACACCTACCCACGGCCGATCCTTAAAGCGCATACTCATCACCTCCCCGTCCTCATCCCGCGCCGTTACCTCCAGCAGCTCGTGTCCTTCCGGCACTTTCACGACCAGAGAGTGATACCGCCCGATCTGCATCGGACTCGGCAATCCCGCGTACAGCCCTGTGCCATCATGAGTGATTTGACTCGTCTTGCCGTGCATCACACGCGGCCCGCGCACCACGGCGCAGCCGGCATGTGCCCCCAGACACTGGTGCCCCAGGCATACACCGAGAACCGGGATGTGGTGCGGCAGGCGTTTCAGGAACTCCAGACAGTATCCGGCGTGCTCCGGATTGCTCGGTCCGGGAGAAAGCACGACAGCCTCCAGCTGCTCACTCTGCGCCAGCTCCGGCACACGAGGATTATCGTTGGTGAGCACAAGCGGCTCCCGCCCCGTGCGCAGAAAGTATTGCACGATATTGTAGGAAAAAGAATCGTAGTTATCGATGAAAAGAAGCATGGTTGTGTGAAAAAATGTTGATTAATCTTCCGCTGTGTAAAGGATAGTGTCGATGATGCGCCCCTTGTTACGGCACTCCATCCACTCGTACCTGGGCTCAGAATCGTACACCAATCCCGCGCCCATCTGCCAGTATACCCTTCCGCCTCGCCTCCACATGGACCGGATCGTAATACCGGTATCGAGGTGCACGGCATCCTTGTCCAACCCGATCCAGCCGATGCAACCGGCATATGGGCCACGTGGAACCTGCTCAATCTCATGGATGATCTGCATGGCACGCACCTTCGGCGCGCCGCTCACTGTGCCCGCCGGGAAAGCCCCAATCAGCACGTCCAGAGCATCCTTTCCCTCTGCCAGATCCGCCGTCACTCGACTGGTCATATGCATGACGTGCGAGAAACGCTCCACATCCATCAATCGCTCCACACGCACTGACCCTCCGCTCGCCACGCGACCCAGATCGTTGCGCCCAAGATCCACGAGCATGACATGCTCCGCACGCTCCTTCGGGCTGGCCTTCATCTCCTCTGCAAAAGCCTCGTCCTCCGCGGCGTCGCGCCCACGACGCCGCGTGCCCGCAATGGGAGAAAGCAGCAGTTTGCCGCCCGTGCAGCGCACCATCACCTCCGGAGAGGCGCCGAAAAGTTCCATCTCCCCGAGGCGCATGTAGAACATGTACGGCGAAGGATTCATACTGCGCATACGACGGTAGAGCGTGAAGCTGTCTCCCTCGAAAGGCGCGCTGCACTGCGTCGCACCTACCACCTGGATAGCCTCTCCATCATGCAGCATCGTGCGAACTCTTTCCACACCGGCTTTGTACTGTTCCTCGCTCGGCACTCGCTCGGTCTCTCCTGCGGCAAAAGTCCCAGGATGGCAATTCATAAGAGCCGGCATATTTACGATATCGCGCGGCGTGCCGATGCTCATCTGGTAGAGTTTGTTGTACACGTGGTCAAACACCACCACCGTGGCGGGCAAAACGAGACAGCTCTCCGCATCCGCCACATTCAGCGTTTCCGCCAACTTCGGCTGGAAAACCGCCGCCATCTCATATCCCCAGTAACCGTAAAGAGCCCGCGTGATGGGCGCCATGACGGGATCACCGCCCTGAGGCTCGATCTCCAACGCCGCCATTACGCCGCGCATCCCTTCTACGTACGGCTTGCCGTCTTGCTCCAGAAGCCCTGCCAATTCCGGCGCATGTACCTTCACCGCCAGCTTTCCGGCGCAGCAAGTGAACTCCGCCATGTAGTCCGTCGCAATCACGCTATAGCGCCCCCATCGCCCATCCACTTCTGCACTTTCCAGCAGCAGTGCCTGTGGCGTCTGCCGACTGATCTGCATAAAGAGGCGGATGGGGGTCTGCGTGTCGCCTTCCGCAAGGCGTCTGCAGGTCTGCTTGAGTTTGATAGCGGTGCTCATAGTATTGTGGCGAAAATTACAGGGTTGAATGTTGTTTGAATCAGGGGGAAAGAAAAACGCTCCGGTCTCCGAAAGGGGGACCAAAGCGCTCTGCTGCTTCATTTCCGGCGTCTACTGCACTCGCACCGGCGAGTTCTCGGATCCCCTCTTCCTCTCTTCACGCAAAACTGCGCCAGCGCCAAGCCTCCGCCTGGTGCAAATACATTCCTTTTCTCAGGGAAATCAGATCCATCGCCGTTCATTCTATCCCTTTTCTCCCGCTTGGCAAGCATAATTCCTTCTCCTCACAAAAAAAATATCAAGTTTTCCCTTCCTGCACCACCCCCTTCCCACTCTTTACCCGAGAGAGCGGGAAACGAGGACGGAGCGTGAATGAGGACACAGTAGAACCCGGATGAAACCTGCTCAGCGCAAACGGGTGAGTTCCAGGTGGCGCACCATACACTGGTTTACCTCGCCATTGCCGTTGCGGCAGACAGGAGAGTAGCGCAAGGAGAAAGTGTGCACGCCTTTGGAAAGCCTCACCGGGATGGATGCGGTGAGAGTATAGTCCGACCAGTTATTAACCTCAGTATTGTGCGGGAAAGAAACAACGCCGACAGGCACGCCGTCCACACACAACTCACGAAGAGCACAGGTATCGCCGTCGCGCAACGAAGCAGAGGCGTTGCAATAGAGGAAACGGATGGAATAGACGCCTCCGTTTGTCTCGGCAGACTCGTACACCAGACAGCTTGTACACGGGCGCGTATCAAGCCAGGCCTGGCTATTCTCAACGTCATACTCGGCATGCTCGCCCACACGCCGGGGAGGGAGGATGCAACGAGCTCCCGGAGCTACATATTCACACGCCTTACTCGAAGAAGAAACGCCGGACGTCCCGACCGCCTGCACGCGGAAGGTACGCGAGTAAGTGCGTGGCGTGAGCAGAGGATGCAGCAGATTTTTACGAAATACGCGCAGGAGAGTCCCGTTGGCATATACCCGGTATGAATTTGCTCCCTGAACGGGCGTCCACTGCAGAACACGTGGGGAAGAAATCTCCCACTCAGACTCGCAGAGGGTTTCTCCGGCCTTGAGGGGAGAAAAGGTCTCCTGTCTATCTGTCGCCCTGCCTTCAGCCATTGTGATGCGCACATCAATGTTTCCCCTGGCATCCATGGGAATGCCACCGTGGATTTCCATATTTTCTGCGACAATGGACTCTACCTCCGTACCGCTCCCCGTCACTGTCACGCTCAGTACCATGTCGCGAATGCGCAAATTGGTAAAACGATGCTCGCCACCGACAGAATGCGGAATGCATGGTTTGAAGGTGACTTTGCCGCCCTCAAACTTCAGGCCGAGCAAGCAGCGGTAGAAGAAAGCAAGTGTGCCGGCGGCGCTCCATAGCTGACTATCCGAATTCTGCAACGTGGTCGCAGCCTGTCCATCCAGAGCATGCAGATTTTCTTTGTTCGTGCCGTTCACAAGCGCAGCCCGCAGCAGGCTTGCCATGCTGAACTCCACCCCAGACGCATCCTTCTCTTTCGCATGCGCCAGCATGACAAATGCCTCCACAAACGGCCAGATCGCACGATTGTGGTAAACCTCCTTCACATCACACTTATAGGGCGAAAACACCGGCGTCCCGTACGGACTGCGCGGCAATTTTCGCAGCGCGCGCAACCCATTTTGTCCGGCCACTTCCGCGAGAACCACCAATGCCGTGCCAAGGGAATCGGCCCGAGGATCCAACACACCGTCGCTCGTGCAGAACATACCGTAGCGTCCGGCTCGCGGCATCCAGAAAACTTTCTCAATCTCCCGCGCCAGCTTCTCTGCCTCTTTCTCGTAAACTTCCGCCTCATCAGTTCTCCCTGCTTCCCTCAGCATTTCGCTCAGCACGCGACGGCACAAACAATGTAGAACATTTGTACTTAAAGCATAAGAACAACCTATCTCCGCCGGCGACATTCCTGCCGGGTAACTCTGTTCACGCCAATCCAGAAAGCTTGTTTCGCCTGGCACCAGCGGGGAGCAACGCAGCACGGCAGCATCCTGCTCCAGCGTCTTTTTGATAACCTCAATGCAATACGTAAGCCAATCTGCACCGCCGGAAACGAGGTAGCTCATCCACGCGCCTAAGGCCCACACGACCCGATCCGTAGAAACAGGCCAGCCCCCGCCAGTACCGGTATCTTGCACAATCACCCCATCACGAACGCGATTCTTCAGACTGCGCCTCGTCGCATCCGGATCCGCCACATCAGCGCCCAGCATAGCGGCATAGGCAATATCCCGCGTCCACACCGAATTCCACGCCGCACCGGCCTTCAGCAGCCCATCGGAAGTACGGTTCGCCTTCAGATCCTGCAGGGCGAGGTTGTAGGCGAGATTGAGAACGGGAAAATTGCCCCTGTACCCCACATCATCATGAGAGGGGAGAGAGATAGTGACGCTGCGGGATTCATGCTCATTTTGAATCAGATATTCGGAATCGGAGGTAACGCGGACAGCTGTCTTTCCCTCCCGTATTTCCGTCGCTGTGAGACGAATTTTCTCATTGCGATAGAGGATCTCCTTGGGGCGTGCGCACATGGTAATTTATTTGGATTGAGTGAATAATAAAATACGATAATCAGAGAATTTCTCCCGGTGTATAACCTGCGGCATCGGGATAGGCGTCGGTAATTTTCTTGACCTGCTCACAGAAGGTGTCCACCTGATGAGCAGCCATACCAGTCTCTCCCGCACCTTCCGCGTAAAGACGTTGAATCTCCTCCGCGCTCAGGCGAAGACGCGCGTCGGCGCCAAGTCGTTCCAGCAGATCGTTACGGGAAATTTTGCCACTGCGCAAATCTTGCGATACAGCCACAGCGTGCTCCTTGATAATCTCATGCGCTTCCTCACGACCCACTCCCTTCTTCACTGCCGCCATCAGCATGGTCGTTGTCATCAGGAAAGGCAGGTATCTCTCCAGCTCCGTGCGCACTACTGACTCGTGCACCTTCATGCGATCCAATACCGTCAGATACGTCTCAAACAAGCCATCCGCCGCATAAAAGGCATCCGGCAGCACACAACGCCGAACCACCGAGCAGGAAACGTCTCCCTCATTCCATTGATCGCCGGAGATGCCGGCAATCATGGTGAGATGCCCCTTCAGGATGGAGTGGAAGCCATTTACTCGCTCGCAGGAACGAGGATTCATCTTGTGCGGCATCGCACTGGAACCTGTTTGCCCCTTCGCAAAGCCCTCGGTGCAGAGTTCATGACCCACCATGAGCCGCCAGGTCTTGCAGAAGCTGCTCGGAGCAGAGGCAAGTCCTACCAGACCGGAAATCACCTCAAAATCCAGCGATCTCGGGTATACCTGTCCAACATTCACCCACATCGTCGGCAGACCGAGGTGTGCGCATATGCGCTGTTCAAGCTGCAAGACGGTCTCCGCCTTCTTACCGAAGAGGGAAAGCTGGTCGAGCTGAGTGCCCACGGCGCCTTTGATGCCGCGAACCGGATAACGCTCCATCGCGCTCTGCCAGGCTCTCACCCAGTGCAGCAATTCCTCGCCAAACATCGCCACTCGCTTGCCCATGCTGCTCGCCTGAGCTGCCACGTTGTGCGTACGCGCTGCAAAAACGAGCCCCTTCCACTCCTGCGCCCGCCTGCTCATGCGAGTCAATGCCGCCACGGCTTTATCATGAATAAGCTTCATAGAACGCCACACCTGCAGTTGCTCCACATTCTCCGTGAGGTCCCTGCTGGTCATTCCTTTGTGGATGTGTTGGTAGCCGGCCAGATCACAAAATTCTTCAATGCGTGCTTTCACATCGTGGCGCGTAACACGCTCACGAGCATTGATGCTCTCCAGATCCACCTGATCTTTCACACGCTCATACGCCTCGATCGCCTCCTGCGGAATATCCAATCCCAAATCCCGCTGCGCCTTCATCACCGCAATCCAAAATTCCCGCTCCATCACCACGCGACCCCGCGGTGACCATATCGCACGCATCTCCGGCGAAGCATAACGCCCCGCTAATACGTGGTCGATTCGATCCGTTGCTGTATTGTCATCCATATCACGCGCCCGTCGCGGGCGCGGCATTTTACCACTTGCAGGACAACCACGCAAGCTCAATTCGTTCCTTTCGCACACATTTTGTCATTTTCGCCGCAGTGCCCGCGGGTATGCACTCGACCTCGTGTCCTCAAATTCGGTGCGGGGCAGATTTGAGCTGTGGGAAGAGAATGATGTCACGGATGGAGCTGGCTCCGGTCAGCAGCATGCAGAGGCGGTCGATGCCAATACCAATGCCTCCGGCGCTTGGCATCCCGGACTCAAGGGTTTCCACGAAATCGTAGTCAATCTTCTGGGTTTCCTCACCGGCCTGGTGCTTGAGGCGTTCAAGTTGCTCCACAGGATCGTTCTGCTCAGAATAGCCGGGGCAAAGCTCCTGACCGTTCATGATGAGTTCGAAAACATCAACCACCTCCGGATTCTGCGTATTTGCCTTGGCCAGGGGCACGAGATCGCGCGCCACATGGCACACAAAGAGCGGGGAATCCTGCTTCTCTTCCACAAGTTTTTCGTACACCTGCTGCGTCACAGCTGTGTCATCAAGTGTCTCGCCGATCTGCACGCCGAGGTCGCTCTGCGCGCGCGAGCGGCGCTGCTCCGGGGTGAGGGAGAACCAATCCTCACCCGCCACCTGCCTGACCAAATCGGCATAATCTGCCCGGCGCCAGGGACGCGTGAGATCCACCGTGCGTCGCACATTCCCTTCCTCGTCGTACTGGTCAAACACGAGCTTACCGAAAACTTTTTGGGCAACGGTGGTAATCATCTCTTCCATCATATCCGCCATACTCTCAAAATCCGCTCCGGCCTCATATACCTCCAACACGGTGAATTCCGGATTATGGCGGCGGTCGATACCCTCATTGCGGAAATTGCGGTTCAATTCAAACACCTTCGGGAAGCCCCCCACCAGAAGGCGCTTCAGGTACAACTCCGGCGCGATGCGGAGAGTCACAGGCTTCTTGAGCGCATTGTAATATGATTCAAATGGCTTGGCTGCCGCTCCACCGGCAACATCCTGCAACATCGGCGTCTCCACTTCCATGAACCCTCGCTCGGCGAGGTACTGTCGTATTTCGTGGATGATGCGCGAGCGCGCTACGAAACGCGCCGCACTCTCCGGATTACTCATGAGATCCAGATGGCGCCGACGATAACGCAGATCCACATCCGCAACACCGTGAAACTTGTCAGGCATGGGACGCAGAGCCTTGGATAGCAACGAAAAATTCTCCACTCGAACACTTGGCTCTCCCGTCCGCGTCGTAAAGGTTTCTCCCACCACGCCTATCCAATCTCCACGCTCCAGCAGCTTCCATAGAGCCCAGGCTTCCTCGCTTACCGCCTTTTTTGTGAGCATGCACTGTATGCCGCCCCGCACGTCGGCAATGGTGAAAAACTGCGTCTTCCCCATATCACGCAGAGCGGTGATGCGCCCCAGAATCCGCACCTGTTTCCCCTCCTCAAAGGCTTCGCGCAGCTCCGCCGGAGAATCCGTCACTTCGAACCGGCAGCCGTAAGGGTTCACCCCGAGGGCGCGAATCTTCTCCACCTTCTCTCGGCGCACGGCAATCAACTCCTCCTCCGAGGAACCGACGACGGGGTTGCTGGGGGCATCTGGCTGTGTCATAACGCGCGGCATTATACCGAATTTGAACGCGCTTGCAACACTTTTGAAACAAGAATTGCGCGCTCACTTGTCTTCCAAACTAAAATCAGCTACCATGTGAAGCATGATAAACGAAATGACAGACCATCGAGAGGATTTACTGCGCAAGCTCAGTCTCTTCTGTAAAACTGCCCCCAGGCAACAAGAGGAGTGCGCCCGGAAACTGGCAGAATTTGTGCGCAGTACGCCGGATTGCTTTGAACGCAGTCACAGCGCCGGCCATATAACGGGCTCTGCATGGATACTGAGTCCGGACGGGGGAAAATCGCTGCTCACACTGCATCGGCGGCTCGGCAGGTGGCTGCAGCCCGGTGGTCATGCGGATGGAGAAAGCGACACGCTGTCCGTAGCCCTTCGAGAGGCGCGAGAGGAAAGTGGCATCGCTGCACTCATCCCATTGAGCGAGGATATTTTTGATGTGGATATCCATTCCATACCGGCATCGGCCGCGCGGCAGGAGCCGGAGCATCTGCATTATGATGTGCGCTACCTTTTGCGTGCGATGCATGAACGCTTCACGGTGTCGAGTGAATCTATCGCGCTTGGCTGGTTCACTCTGGAGGAGGTAGAAACGCTTGAGCCGGCGCCGGATGAATCTGTCCTCAGACTTGCACGCAAAGCGCACGTAATGTTTGACAAACTCCGGACTTGACGCAGAGCGATGAATTCGGCATCATGAGCGGGTGATAACCATGCAGCAGCTCACTTTAGCCAGCGCTCTTCTCTTTGCGTTCACATTTTCCTCCCTTGGCTGCAAACCCCAGGGAGTCAATATTGATGAACTCACTGAATTACAGAGGCGAAATACTCTCCTGCGCCAGGAAATCGCGGAAATGAAAACCCTCATCCGCCGTGCCGGAGCCGAAGATCCCAACTTGCAAGAGCAGCTGGATGCCCGCAACCGCGACGTTGTGCAAGCCTACGAAACCCTCAAAAGTCTGCAAGCTCAGGAAACTCAGCTCCGCATGCGTCGCATTGAGCTGGAAGGACGACTCGACTCCTTCAGGGAAACCTTCCGCGAGCTTCAGAATCGCATCACCGGCACCCCCAACTAACCCGCCATGAGCCTCTCCAACAGCCAGCCAAAACATGAGGGACCGTCTCTCTCCTTTTCTGTAGAGCCCATGCCGGTCGAACCCTCAGGAAACGCCAAATCAGACGCCCCCGAGAGTGACGAGAAAGAAATCACCCCGGATTCAAAGACTTTATCAGAACCCACCCCCGCACAGCTGCAGGAAGATTCGGCAAGCGAGGAACCGAAAACAGACGAGACCCCGGAAGAAGAGGCGACGGACACCCCCGAAATCGGGCACAAGAAAGTAGCAGAAACCTCGAGAGGATCTCGCTTCTGGGGCGCCCTGCTGGATACGTTGCTCGTGCTGATGGTGGGCGGCGTGGTCAGCGGCGGCGGTTATTACCTGCACGAGGAGTGGAACAAGTACCGTGTACCCACGGTGATGGAACTCACGCAAAAACAATGCCTTGAACTGTGCGCTCAGCGCGAAGCTCTGCAGGAAGCGGCCAATCGCGCAGATGAACAACTGCGCATGCGCCGCATGATCTCTCACCTCGACAACCGTCTGCGCGATTTCTCTGCCAAAAATGAACGCATGCGCGCCTCCATCGCCGATCAGCGCAATCGCGTCCTCGCGCGGCAGCATGAAATTCGCCAGGCTGACAAGGAAGCCCGCGGTGTAGCCCGCAGTCTGCTGCCGGGCATGCCCATCGGCAATGTAACGACTAACCGTGGGCGCACTTACAACAACGCATCTATCGTCCGCCTGCAGGGCAAGCGCATCAGCCTGCGCACCCCGGACGGCGCTGCCACCCTGCCCCTCAGCGAACTCTCAAAAGACAACCTTCCGGAGCTCGTCCTCTACGCTCTGGGGGAGATTGACCTCGTTGACACGAGCGATTTCACCTCGGACGGCATTGCTCCCGCCGTATCGAAAACCAACACTAAGCTGCGCGAGGTAAGTTCTGCACCGAAAACGCAAACTCCTTCCGCTGATTACGAGGGACCCGGCAACGGTCCTGTTGTGGATACAGACGCCAACAAGACGAGCACCTCCACCGGCAATGGCGACCTTCCCACCCCTCGCTCAGGCTCCGACGACGTCTGGCAGCCGCCCACGGGCGACCTTCCTCTCTGAACGGCGGGCAGAAAATCAAATTCCGCTTGCCTCGGCAGGACAAGAATGTTAGGCTTGCTGCATGGCTCACGCGGATTTGATTGAAGAAATCATCGCGCTCAAAAAGCAGCGCAATGCCATCATCCTGGCGCACAGCTACCAGCGTCCTGAAATTCAGGATATCGCCGACTTCGTGGGAGATTCTCTCGCGCTGGCACGCCATGCCAGGCAGGCAGAGTGCGATGTCATCGCTTTTTGCGGCGTGCGCTTCATGGCAGAAACTGCCTGTATTCTGAACCCGACGCGCACTGTTCTCCTGCCGGATGCCGACGCCAACTGCTCGCTGGAGGCCTCCTGCCCTGCCGAAGAACTCGCCGATTTCCTTGAGAAAAATCGCGAGAAAAATTATTACGTCATCGCCTACATCAACTGCTCCATTGGCGTGAAAGCTCTGGCGGACGTCATCGTTACCAGCGGCAATGCCCACACCATCGTGGCAAACGCCCCGCAAAATCGTCCCATCCTCTTTGTTCCGGATGCCAACCTTGGCGCCTGGTGCACTCGTCGCACTGGGCGTGCCATGACGCTCTGGAACGGCGCATGCCATGTGCACCGACTCTTTACTCGTGACCACATTCTGCGGACGAAGCAGGAGCATCCTGAGGCGGAAATCGTCTGCCATCCGGAGTGCGAGGAAGTCGTTCGCCTTCTGGCAGATCACATCTGCTCGACTGAAAAGATGATTGAATACTGCCGGGAGAGCAAAGCAAAAGCCTTCATCATAGTCACTGAAACCGGTATTTTGCATCGTCTGAGAAAACTTGTACCGGAAAAAGAATTTATCCCGGTACAGCTGGAGCAATGTTCCTGTGCAGAATGCGAATTTATGAAGCTCAACACGCTTGAAAAGCTGCGCAATTGCCTGCGAGACATGACTCCACGCATACAAGTGCCCGAGGATCTGAGGCTGCGGGCGTTGCGGCCCCTGCAACGCATGCTGGAGCTCTCCCGCTGATTTTCCTCTCTATTCTTCCCAAGCCTGTCTGTGAACCTCGCACCCGCCATTCTTGCGCAAGACAACTGGCTTCGTTGCGACCGCTTCATGGAGTTGGCTCTCTACGATGAGCAGGATGGTTATTACACCACCCACATCCCGGATATCGGCTTCCGCGGGGACTTCTCCACTGCCGCCAGCATGAGTGACCTGCCGGCTCGTCGACTCGCTGCGCACTGGCGGAGCTCTTGCCGGGATTTCGGTAGAAACCTCCCCGTCATTGAAATCGGCGGCGGCAACGGCAGCATGGCTTGCGCCTTCGGTCGCGCCGTCGGTTTCTGGAGGCGCCTCCGTCTGCGCTACTACATGGTGGACAGATCTGCTCATCTCAGGCGGCTACAAGCACTCGTGGGCGGCTCCATGGTGCGTGTATTCCCGGATATCGAGACCGCTCTGCGCCATGCCGGCGGCCGCGCTTTCATCTTCTGCAACGAGTTGGCGGATGCTTTTCCTGCGCGTCGCTTCTGCTGGCGCTCAGGCGTCTGGCGGGAACTTGGTCTCAGTGTGCAGCGAGGCGCCATCTGTTGGCAGGATCAAGAATGCCCAAGATTGCCGTCCTCCGGTGTCTTTTCCTCCTGGGCGAAGGAAGGGCAAATCGTCGAAGTGCACGAAAGTTTCCACCGCTGGCTCACCTCCTGGCAGCCGTTTTGGAAATGCGGAGTGTTCGTGAACATCGATTACGGCAGTGACTGTGACACCCTTTACTACCGCAAACCTCATGGCAGTCTCCGCGGCTATTTTGCGCATACCCTGCTGAATGCCGAAGAAATCCTGACTGCGGCCGGGCGCTGTGATATCACAGCCGATGTCAATTTCAGTGATCTTGAACAGCTTGCGCGTCGTATCCCCGGTGACCGCGTGCAGCTCCTCACCCAGCGCGATTACTTGCTCCCCTGCGCCAACACCGCAGATGAAGCCCAGCGCCACCTCCTCGCCACCCCCGGAGCAGGAGATCACTTCCGCGTGCTCATCACGCAACGCATCGAGCAGGCATGACCCTCCGAACGCACCCGCAAAATGCACAAATTCGCGAGTTCGGAAAGAAAAGGCTTGCAAGGGCAGGGAAAAAGCGGTACCATGTGCCCGCTTCCGGGGCAATCCTCCAGGACTGCGAAGGGGCAATCCACAATCCGGCGTAGCTCAGCGGGAGAGCGGGTGACTGTTAATCACTAGGTCGTTGGTTCGATCCCAACCGCCGGAGTCAGAGAGACCGATGGTAGCAATACCACCGGTCTTTTCGTAATTCTGAAGGTCTTGCCTCGGGCAGGCAGTCGTGGTATAATGCGGCGCATGCCGATCATTGACATGGTGGTGGCGTGGACTGGGGTGGAAGACATGCCGGCTTTTCTGAACGCATCCGGGAAGGTTATCCTGGGGCTTATCCTGATCGAGGGCCTTCTCTCAGTAGACAATGCGCTCGGCATTGCCGCCATGGCGTCGCACCTGCCGAAGCATCAGCAGAAGGCGGCTCTGCGCTGGGGGCTCATCGGGGCGTACCTCTTCCGCGGCATCGCGCTGGCGCTTGTGGCATGGCTCATGCATAATGCGTGGGTCAAATGGTTCGGTGCAATCTACCTCATTTACCTTGCTGCGGCCCATCTGCGACTACACCCGGACACCGGGAAAAAAGTGAATCTTGCCTCTCGCACCACCGGCAAAGGACTCTTCGCCACAATATGCAGCATTGAGATCATGGATCTCTCCCTCTCGCTGGACAACGTCGTGGCAGCGGTCGGCATGGTGAACGGAGTGCGGGAAATCCCCGAGCATCTGCACATCTGGGTGGTCTGCATCGGCGTATTCATCGGCATTGCGGCGCTGCGTATCGTGGCCGGCTGGTGCATCGGGCTCATTGAGCGCCATCCCGTGCTCAAATATACGGCATTCCTGCTCGTAGGGTTCGTGGGCGCCGCACTCTGCGTTGAAATGGGACTCGCACAAGCGGGTATCCACTGGCACATGGGCATCGATGTGAAATTCTACAGCATCGCTGCCATCGTGACGCTCAGTCTGCTCTACGAGCGCTACGCCGTCCTTCGCCGAATCCTGCATCCTGTAGTTTACGCTTTCCGCGCGTGCTGCACGGCCCTTGTATTTTGCGTGCACGCCCTGCTTCACCCCCACAAGCTTTTTTCTTCTTCCTCCAAAAATTAACGTTCCTATGTCAACCACCCCCACTCCGCCGCAGCTGTCTCCCGCTCTCGTTCGAGCCGCGCTCACCACCGTGAAATATCCCGGTTTCTCGCGGGATATCGTTTCCTTCGGACTCGTCAAAAACATCACCGTCTCCCCTGCCGGTGAGGTCGCCATCCAACTTGTCGTGGAGAGCAAGAACTCAGACATACCCCGCTATATCTACGAAAGCGTCATGGGCACCGTCAAGGAACTGCCGGGCGTTGCCAAGCTGGATGTGGACATCGAACACCATGCCCCGCAACCAAAGAAAAACCCTGCCGCGGGAGATGACCCCGCCGACTGGAAATCTTCTGTCCCCGGAGTGAAGCATGTCATTGCTGTAGCCTCCGGCAAGGGCGGCGTGGGCAAGAGCACAGTATCGGCCAACCTCGCAGTGGCGCTCTCCCGCCTCGGCTACCGCGCCGGTTTGTTGGATCTGGATATCTACGGTCCCTCCATGTCCCTCATGTTCGGCACCAAAGAGCGTCCCGGCTGCTCAGATAAGGAGCAATTCTTGCCCGTGGAGGTGGCGGGCATCAAACTGCTCTCCATGGGGCTCCTGGTGGAAGAAGAGGCGCCTGTAGCCGTGCGCGGTCCGCTGGCCACACGCTACGTGCAGCAGTTCCTGCGCGATGTGGACTGGGGCGAGTTGGATTTCCTCATCCTCGACTTGCCGCCGGGCACGGGCGACATCCAGCTCACCATCGTGCAGACAGTGGATCTGGCAGGAGCCGTCATCGTGACAACCCCGCAGGAGGTTGCCCTCATCGATGCCCGCAAGGCTGTCGGTCTTTTCTCGCGCGTGAACACTCCCATTCTCGGCATCATTGAAAATATGAGCTACTTCGTCTGCCCAAGTGACGGTCTTGTCTATCCGATCTTTGGAGAAGGCGGAGGAGAACGCGAAGCGCAGAAACTCGGCGTGCCCCTTCTGGGCAAGATTCCGCTGGATATCGACACCCGTGCTGCGGGCGACGCCGGCAAACCCATCGCTCTGGAGGACCCCGGCAAGAATCGTGTAGCCGCCGCCTTCAACGGCATCGCTTCCACCCTCGCCAGTGTCCTCGGGGAATGATCCTCTCTCTTATTCTCTCCCCGCAGGATTGACCGTCGAATCCACCTTCAGACCATGGGACAATTTCTCCACTTTCCCATCATCGCCGCCCTTTTTGTTCTCCTGCCCGCCGCGGCGCAAGAAAGAGGGGGTTCTCTGCTCGTTCCGGAGGATGCGGAACACGTAGCTCTCGTGGAATCTGCAGCGCAGAGAGAAGCGAGAATGCGCTGGTGGCGCGAAGCAAAGTTCGGCATGTTTATCCATTTCGGACTTTACTCCGGTCTGGAGGGGAAATACAAAGGGCGCGATGGCGGTGCAGAATGGTTGCAAAAAAACCTGGAAATATCCTCAGAAGACTACGCTCGGGAGGCCCTGCCTCGTTTTCATCCTGCCCCCGGCTGCACAGAGCTCTGGGCGGACCTTGCGCAGACCGCAGGCTGTCGGTACGCCGTACTCACCAGCAAACATCACGAGGGATTTGCTCTCTTCAACACCCGACAAACCGACTACTGCGCCCCCGCAAAAATCGGCCGTGATATTGTGGGAGAATTTACCTCCTCCATGCGTTCTCGAGGCATTCGTGTCGGCTTTTACCATAGCGTGATCGATTGGCACCACCCATCGTACGATAACACCATCTGCCCGGATATGTGTTACCCCGTCGGTCAGGCGGAGAACCTGCGCAAAAAAGGCATTCTGCGAGACCACGCCGCGTACCAGAAATACCTGCATGCCCAGGTGCGCGAACTCCTCACCCAATACGGGACTGTCGACATCATCTGGTGGGATTACTCGCAGGGCAATCTCTCCGGCGAAACAGGTTGGAAGGCAAAGGAGCTTATCCGGATGGCGCGCGAGCTGCATCCCGCCATCATCATGAACAATCGCCTCTACGCCTACTCCGGCTTTGATGCAGCGAATGACAAGGAGTCTCTCGACCTGCGCTGCGGCGATTTCCGAACGCCGGAACGCCGCCTCCCTGTACCCGGGGCCGCCGGAGATTGGGAAACCTGCATGACCCTCGGCAATCTCTGGGGCTACAACCCAGAGGATCTTCGCCACTACAAGTGCCCGGCAGATCTCATTCGTCAGCTGGAATTCTGCGCCTCCTTCGGCGGCAATTTGCTGTTGAACATCTCCCCTCGCGCAGACGGTTCCGTTTCCCCTGCCACCATCGACACCTTCCGCCGCATCGGTCGCTGGATGAAAATCAATAGCGAGGCCATCTACGGCTCCAGACCCCTGGAAAAGCCCCTGCCCCTTCCTCCGGGATGGCTCGCCTGCCGTGGGACAGGAGATGCGGTCTACCTCTTCCCGCCGCCCGACGCCTGCAGGGAAAGCTTACAGATCGCCCTACCTGCCAGTTTCTCTTCCCGCACCGCCTGCGTGCTTGGTCTGCCACAAGCCGCCGTGCGTCTCGAGCGGATCAATCAACGGCTTTTCCTCTCCATCCCCGGTCTCCCCATGGAGAAAATCCCTGAAGGCCTCCCTGTCATCCGATTCAGGTAATCCGCCACATGGAGACAATGGGTGAAATTCGTACTCCGGCGGGAATTTTCCGTCAGAAAATTTATCTGATAAAATAGGTCGTTGAAAAATGCAGAGGAAAGTCGTACCATAGGGTGAAGGGGCATGAGAGCGATGAGTGCTCCCCTCCGCTCCCTGTAAATCAATCAACCCCGATGTGACCATGAAAAGAGCCTATACGACGATGACCATAGCAGCAGTGGCAGGGGTGGCTGTAGTATGCAGCTCCTGCGCATACCCGACCTCGGGATACTCCACCTACACCGTCCCGGGTACAGTAAGCGCCGGCGTGGCGTGGACGAATGCCAGTTACGATGCCTCGGGGTTCCCCATTTTCGGCTATTCGTACGGTCGTCCCGTGTACGGGTACACCTCTGCCGGCGAAGCCATTTTCACCATTGCAGCCCTCACGGCGCTCTGCTTTGTGCCATACTGGGGACCAGCGCACTGGTATCACGGACCTTATCGCTACCCGCACGGCATCCATCGCGTGCCTGCGCCGCCGCGTTTCCCTGCCGGCCATGCGCCGGGGGTGCGCCCGCCGCATGGTCACGTTCCCCCGCCCGCGCCGCGTCCATCTGCGCCGCGTCCGCCCGCGCTGCGTCCGTCTGTGCCGTCCCATGTGCAACCCCGTCCCCCCATCTCCACCATGCCGATGCCCGTGGGAAGCGGTGGCAGAGTTATCCGACCGCATATCTCTGCTCCTCGCCCTGGCGGAGCAACCATCCACAAAAATGGTTCAGTCAGCTTCCCTAAGCCTGCCGGCGCGGCTGCTCCACCCACCACGATAGTTCGTCCGCAAGCGAGTAAAGGTCCCGGGAACACCGGAATTTCCACCATACCGATGCCTGTTCCCTCATCCGGTGCCAACATGAGCAAACCGGCGATTTCCACCATGCCCATGCCGACGGGCGGCAGCGCAAGCGCGACCAGACCGGCGGTTTCCACCATGCCGATGAGCACCTCCTCCGGTGGCTTCAGCATCCCGAAACCCTCCGGCGTCTCAGCTCCGCAGACGCAGATCATCCGCTCATCCTCGAGAAGCAGCGGGATTTCCTCTCCTTCCCGGACAGGCGGCGCTTTCAGAATGCCGCAGCGCCATTGAACTGAATTAAAGCGACTCCGGAACGAATCGGTATGGGAAAATCCCCGGTTGCCACGCTTCAGCAGCGACCCTGCAACATCAATTGCAGGGTCGCTCTCGTTTTCGTGACCTCCCCCGAAAATCCATCGATGGCGTATTCAGCTGGACAACGCCTCTTCCACCTGCCTGCGCACTCATTGGCGCCGACTCAATCTGTTCGTATCCTCGGGCGGTACAGCTCCTCCGTTCGCTCGGCTGTTGTCACTTGCCACGTGAGGCGTCCTGTGGTAAAATCCAGCACATGCTGGTTCGCTTCTTTTTATCCCTGTTCATGGCGTGTGAATTGTGCGCGGGGAGCGTGAGGATCGCGAGTTTGCATCCGCTGCTCAGTGAGATGGCCCGACGCGTGGGAGGAGACGGCATTGTGGAAGTGGTGGATTTGTTCCCGTCAAATGCCGAGCTGCACAGTTTTCAACCCACGGGACAGGAGGTGATGGCAGCGGCGGGATGTCCGTTACTGCTGGCTTGCGGAAAAGGAACGGAGCCCTACTTATCATCGCTGCAACAGAGCATCGGAAAGAAAACGCGCATCATGGAACTCGGCGCATGCATCCCGGATGTCTTCGTGCCCGGCAGCAACGTGCCTGATCCCCACTGGTGGAACAGCCCGCGAAATATGGCGCGCGCCTCGCTTGCTCTGGCAGAAGCTCTCGCCCCCCTGCTGCCGGAGGAAGAAATCGCAGCTCTTACGCAACGACAGCAAAAATACGCCAAAGAGATGGAAAAACTGGAGCGCACGGCGCGTCTGCGCCTCACGCGGGCGCCGGTAGCGCAGCGGATCCTCGTCTGCTCGCACGCGGCAATGTGCCATTTCTGCGCAGCGTTTGGCTGGGAGCCCATCCCGGTGCTGGGAATAGCGGCGGAAAGCCAGGGGGATATGTCATCGTTGGTGACTCTGCTGAAGCAGCTGCGAACACGCGGAGTGACCTGCCTGTACACAGAACGCCGGGAGTCTCCGAAGTTCATGCAGAATCTGGCGGACTCCCTCGGTGTGCCCATTCGCCCGCTCATCATGGATGGCATCGCGCCGGATCTCAACTCCTACGAAGCTATTTTCCTCTTCAACATCAATTCCATCGCCAAAGGGTTTTCTGACTCCGGCTCCTCCGCACCATGAAATCCCCCCTCTTAGCTCTGGTATGCTGTTTGCTGGCGCTCGCCGCTGCGGCAATCCCGCTGGGCAGATTCATCCTCCCGGCAGATTCCCCGCCCGATGACGCGCGCTCCGGCTCCTTCTCCTCTACCCTCAGCACACACGTGGGCAACACGCCGCTGCCTCCTGCTGCGGCAGAAGCATCGGCTTCCGCCTCTCAGTCTCAGCAGGTTGAAGTGCCTGCTCTCGTACGTTACACGGATGAGCCGCTGGAAATCACCCTCTCTCTCGCAGGCAGAGAACTCGCCCGCTTCTCCCCCGAAGCCCGGGGAAGCCGCCAAATCAAGCTTTCCCTGCACTCGCTCAGCGCCGGTTCTTCCATCGAGCTTGAGGTGCACGCCGTCTGGCCGGGAAACTCCGGCTCCGCCCATGTCATCACCGTAGAGCTCTCCCCTCCATCCCTTCCCTCCGTCGCCGATACTCATTGGGCCGACCCCGGTGAATCCGAAATCCACGAAATCTACTGTTTCCATTGGTCGGCAAGCCCCCGGTCGGAAGGAACTTTTGATTGAACCGGGCGCTCTTCCTCAGAGCCGTCGGACGGGTTGCGGAGGGCAATCGCATTTTCACGCGTTTGTTCCCTGCGCCGTTGACAACACCGGCGTGCCATGGTACTCTGAACGCAGTGAGTGCGGGAAGGAAGGATCTGCCCAGCATCATGAAACGGACATGTTGAATCTCGAGGACATCAAAAAAATGATCGCAAAGGGTGAGAGCTCCACTCTGGAGTGCAAACTCACAACCGGCGAGCTGCATCGTGGCATGGAAAGCGCCTGCGCTTTCATGAACTCCGATGGCGGATGGCTTTTGTTCGGCATCAGCCCGCAAATGCGCATCGTAGGTCAGAGCGTGTCAGATGCCACGCGTCGCGAGATCGCCGCCGAGCTGCGCAAGATCGAGCCTCCCGTGGAGGTGGAGACAGAGTACATTGAGCTGCCGGGCAAGCCGGGTAAGTTCGTGGTTGCTCTGCATTGCAACTCCGCTAATTTCCGCAACGGTCCGTATTCCTACGACGGCCGGGCTTTCTACCGGGTCGAGAGTACGACAAGCGTTATGCCTCGCACTCTCTACGAGGAGCGCATGCGTTTGAGTAGCACAAGTCGTTTCAGTTGGGAGAATGCCCCCAATCCCAATATCCTCCTCGAGGATATTGATGTGGAGCTTCTTTTCCAAACGCTGCATGACGGTATCAATATACGCCGCATTCCCGCGTCGACGATGACCCTCCGGAATCCGCTTCCTATCATGCAGAAGCTCGGCGTCGCCAACAAAGACGGGTCTCTGAATAATGCCGCCAACGTGCTCTTCAGTAGATGTCCTACTGCCGTCCATCCCCAATGCGCTGTGCGGCTCGCACGTTTTGCCGGAACAGATAAAAGGTTTTTCCGAGATCAGACGATTTGCGAGGGCAATCTGTTTGCTCAGTATGATGCCGTGCTGGATTTCTGCCTCAAGCATCTTAATCTGAGCGGTCGTATGGATCGGCGATACCGTGAGGATACTCTCACTGTCCCCTATGAGGCGCTCCGCGAGGCCACAGCCAATATGCTCTGCCACCGCTCGTGGTACGCCGATAATATGACTCCGAGTCTCGCCATTTACGACGACCGTATGGTTTTCCAAAATCCTGGTGCGTTCCCTCCCGGTACCAAATGGCAGGATTTTGTCGATAGCAGTCTCGGTTCCCTTCCGGCTAATCCAACTATTGCCGATGTCTTCTACCGCCGCGGCACCATGGAGAAATGGGGACGCGGTATCGGGCTCATCTTTTCTTGCTGTCTGGATGCGGGGCTGCCCTCTCCTCATATCCAGATTATTCCTCCGTTTATCAATTTGACGATTCCGTTTGCCTCTCCTCTCTCCACCCATGATGCGTCGGAGGTCACTGGTAATCAAATAAAAATTCGTTCGAGTGCAAGGAAAGCTCATGGTGCGGGGTCTTTGTCGACAGGGCTGTTTTCCACCCAAGATAAGCCACAAGTTACTGATGATCAATCGAAACTTCGTCAGAATCCGGAGCAGGCTTATGGTGCAGTCTCTCCGTCTACAGGAGTGTTTCCCATCCATGATGAGTCAGATCCGACTGACAATCAAGCGAGACTTCGTCAGAATACGGAGAAGACTCATGGCGCAGGCTCTCCGTCTACAGGAATATTTCCCACCCATGATACATCAGATATCACTGATAATCAAATAAAATATCGTTCGGATGAGGAAAAGGCCTATGGCAGAGAGTTTCCGTCCTCAGAGCCTCTCTCCCTACATGACGGGGCAGATGTGGGTGGTTATCAGTCAGGTTTCTTCTCGGATACGGAGGGAGTTTATGGTGTAGTCTCTCCGTCCACAGAAGCGTTTTCTACCCATGATACGTCAAAACTTACTGGCAATCAATCAAAACCTCGTCAAAACACAGGAAAGGTTTATGGTGCAGTTTCTCCATCCGCAAGGACTTTTTCCACCCATGACACATCGAAACTGACTGATAGTCAAGCCAAACTTCGCCAGAATACGGGGAAGTCTCATGGTGCTATTTCTCCATCTGCAGGATCATTTTCTACCCATGACACACCGAAACCGACTGATAGTCAAGCCAAACTTCGCCAGAATACGGGGAAGTCTCATGGTGCTATTTCTCCATCTGCAGGATCATTTTCTACCCATGACACACCGAAACTGACTAATAGTCAAGTCAAACTTCGTCAGAATACGGGGAAATCTCACGGTGCGACTTCTCCGTCCACAGGGTCATTTTCCACCCATGATGAGTCAGAAGTCATTCATAGCAAAATTCTAATTAAAGATAAGAAAATCAAAGCAAAGATCCTGCAATACTGTGCACAGCCGCGCACTTTGCGTGAAATTGCTGGTATGTTGGGGCTCACAAATCTCCGTTGGGTACGCCGTCGTTATTTGGTTCCTCTCCTGAAAGAGGGATTACGACACACGATACCCCAACGCCCCACTAGTCACTACCAGAAATACGTCGCATCTGTTCCTTCCAGGAGGAAGAACAAATGAATCAAAATCTATCCTCCTCATCACCGAGTGTCTTATCCAACTTCAGGTCGCTTGTACAAGTTCCGCTGCATTTCTCTTCCCTTAAGCCACTTAGATGCAAATACTGCACAAGTCCTGACGTAATTCGTTTTTCTTCGATCTATTGAAACGATACATGCCTGCTTCTCACCACACCGGGACGCATGAACTTCGCGTGGAAAACCTCTGCGCGGCGTACGGACGTGGGGCTGAGCCAGCGCTGAGGGGGATTTCGTTTTCCATTACATGCGGACACACGATGGCGCTTGTAGGAAGCAACGGAGCCGGGAAATCCACCTTGCTTTCCGTGCTGGCAGGTCTGCTGCAATCGTCGAGTGGCAGTGTGCTCTGGAACGGCTCCCCGCTGCGAGATGCCCGGCACGAGGTGGCATATCTTCCGCAGCGCAGCGGCATTGATTGGTCTTTTCCCATCACCGTGCGTGGCGTGGTGGAGCTGGGTCGCTTCCCCTCCCTGGGGCTCCTGCGCGCAGCGGGGGAGGAGGATGAGCGTATTGTGCAGCATGCGTTGGAATGTATGCAGCTGCTCCCCCTGCAGGAACGCCCCATATCCCAACTTTCCGGCGGTCAGCAACAACGCACTTTCCTCGCCCGTGCCCTTGCCCAGCAGGCGCATGTGCTTCTGCTGGATGAACCCTTCACTGGTCTGGACATCCCCGGCGTGCGCGCGCTGGGGGATCTCCTGCACCGTATGGCTCGGGAAGAGGGGCGTCTCGTCATCGCCGCCTGCCATGACACGCCGGAGGAAATCGCGCGGGTCTTCGACCATGCCCTTCTGTTGGACGCCGGCGAGCAGCTCTTTTTCGGTCCCTGCGCGCAGTTGCTCTCCGCCCCAGCTCCCTCGAGTCCCTCTCCCGCCGCATGAATGATTTTCTCCAGTTTCTCAGCGAACCGATCGCTCAGCGCAGTCTGTGGGCGTGCGCGGTCATCGGCGCGGCGGATGGTCTCATGAGTGCGCTCATCGTCCTGCGGCGCTCCTCGTTGCAAATCGGCACGCTTTCCTGCGCGCTGCTGCCGGGGCTGGCGTTGGCTATTCTGCTCTTCGGCCTTGGGGAGTGGAGCCTGCTGCTCGGCGCATTGGCAGCGGCGCTGCTGGTAGGTCTCTCCTCGCTCTTCGTCGCCCGCTGCTCTGTGGTGGATGCCGACACGGCTCTCTCTCTCATCCATTCCGCCGCCTTCGCGCTGGGCTATCTCATCCTCCTCGCCCTGGGGCTGCAGCAGAAGGTGGATGACTGGCTCTTCGGCAATATCCTCAGCATGAGCAATGCCGACCTCTGCGTTGCCTTTGTTGTTGCCGCGCTCACTTTCATTCTCCTCACCCTCTTCCGCCGCCCGCTGCTCCTCTGGCTCTTTGATCCCATCGCCGCCGCAGCCCTGGGTTTGCCCACGCGCGCGCTGAGCTACGGCGCCTTTGCGCTCATCATCCTCGCGCTCGTCTCCTCCCTGCAAGCCGTCGGCTCTTTCCTCTCTCTGGGGCTCCTCGTCATCCCCGGCGCCACGATGCGCCTGCTCACTCGCCGCGCGCAGCTCATGTTCCCCGGCGCAGCCGTCATCGGCTGCTCCTGCTCCGTGCTCGCCTTCTTCCTCTCCTTCCCCCTCGGCTGGCACCTCGGCGCCACTATCATCCTGCTGCTCGCCCTCGTCTTCCTTCTCTCCTTCCTCTTCTCGCGGGGCGGCAGCAAATGAAGTGCCAAACTCTCGATGTTTTGGCACCCTCCTCTTCGGAAAGCCAACGCCCTCACGGGGCGTCGGCATTCAATCCTACATAACTGCTACCTCGCCTCTGAAATAAAAGGCTTTTTAATCCTAATCGCATCAATAGTTCCGCTCCACGTCGTGGTAACATCCTCCATGAGATTTCCGTTACCATCATAAACAGCTACATCCTCCACCTGTGATTGATAGCGCAAGTAACAATTGGCGAGTCCGGAGGAAAAATCCAGCTCTATATGATACTCACACCCCGCAATTGAAAACAGCAAAAAGCGCTTGTAGTCCGAATCAAACCCGACGAAACCGGTGTTAAGGGTGCCGCCTGACGAGACTTGCACGTCAGTCGGGACGACAGCACTGAAAAAGTGAGCTATATCCTTTACAACCTCCGAGTTGTTATTGTTAACACCGCTTTGGGGGTAAATATCAAGAATGCCAGTCCCTGTCTCCCCGCCAAAAGTAGCATAGGTCATACGAATTTCCACAGGTCCAGAGGGCATTCGAATGAAACCCTGGATGTTCTGCCTCCCTTCGTAAGCGCCAGAGGTGGAAACCACCTCACCCTGAGGAGGAGCAGCTGGGCCAACGTGAGAATTCTCTAAAAGCTCCTTCGTCACTTCCTCCGTCATTGAAACCCCAGAATCGCCGCTAGCATAGACCAGCATATTCGGAGAGGCTTGAAAGTTGAATTGCCTCGCTCCGTGGGCAAACTGTTGCACACTGGCGTACGTGCCAGCATTCTCCCCCCCTCCACCGCAGGCGGGAACAGAAAGAGCACAGGCTGCGGCAGCCAAGAAATACCCGAGGAGGCGCGTTTTTTTCATAGGAGAAAATGTTGGGTGTAGAGTGACCACAGGATTAAAACACCTGTCACAGTACGAGACTATCGAAAAAAACGTGGAAAGTCAACTTAAAATCAAAAAAAAATGACCGATAGATGCATTTTTTAGTGAAATCCTGGCATGAGCAGACTCCTTCATCCGATACGGGGTGTCCCGGGGCAAGCCCGGAGCACAGAGCGAAGAAACTTCTCCCTCAGGTGTTCCAACAACCCTAACGGTCATTGCGTGCAGCGGCGGTGAGATGATATTCTAGGGAGAATATGAACACGACGATACAGCAGATCAAGGCGCGGGAGATTCTCGACTCGCGGGGAAATCCCACCATCGAGACAGAAGTGACGCTGGCGGACGGTCGGCGCGCTCGGGCATCCGTGCCCGGCGGAGCCTCCACCGGACGCCATGAGGCGAAAGAAGCGCGGGATGGCGACCCCGCGAGGTACGGAGGGAAAGGGGTGCTGCAGGCTGTGGAGAGCATCCGCGCGGCCATTGCGCCCGCGCTGCAGGGAATGGATGCCACCGACCAGCGAGGCATCGACCACTGCATGCTGGAGCTGGACGGCACGGCGCACAAGGAACGCCTCGGGGCAAATGCGATCCTCTCCGTCTCACTCGCGGTGGCGCGAGTGGCCGCGCGCGCGGTGGAACTACCGCTGTATCGCTACCTGGGCGGCGTCGGGGCGCACCGCCCGCCCTGCCCGATGTTCAACCTGATCAACGCCGGCATGCACTCCGACGCGCCGATAGACTTCCAGGAATTCATGATTGTGCCGCGTGGGCTCAATCCCTTCAGCGAGGCCCTGCGCTGCGGCAGTGAGGTATTTCATGCGCTCCGGGATGTTCTGCGCGCCAAAGGTCTTTCCACCGCCGTGGGGGATGAGGGCGGATACGCGCCCGCGCTGCGCAGTGTGCAGGAGGCGCTGGACGCGCTGCTCACGGCAATTTCCCGCGCGGGGTATCGCCCGGGAGAGGAAGTTTTTCTTGCGCTGGATGCCGCCGCCGGCACATTTTACGAAAGCGATGGCGACCGCCGCTACCACCTGCGCAAGAGCGGAGACGCGGCGCTCTCCTCTGCCGAGCTCATCGCCCTGTATGCCGACCTGGTGGAGGGCTACCCCATCTGCTCCATTGAGGACGGCTGCGCGGATGAGGACTGGGAAGGATGGCTGCAGCTCACGCGCGCCCTCGGCAAACGCTGCATGCTCGTGGGGGATGATCTCTTTGTGACAAACCCGCTCTTCCTGCAGCGCGGCATCGAGCAGGGCATCGCCAATGCCATCCTCATCAAACCGAATCAGATCGGCACCCTCTCCGAAACTCTCGATACCATGCGCCTCGCCACTTCCCATGCCTATACCACCATCGTCTCGCACCGCAGTGGAGAAACCTGCGACTCCTTCATTGCCGATCTCAGCATGCTCTCCCCCTTCATCAAAGCCGGCGCGCCCTCCCGCGGCGAACGCCTCGCCAAGTACAACAGGCTGCTGGAAATCAGCGTGTAGGTTTTATCCCGCCGAAGTTGCGCCGCGCCGAACTCAAAAAATCAAAATTCCAATTTGTCATATCTGCCCTGTTGTGGTACCATAGGCGGCGTGCGTGCGAGATATACCGGCCTTGCAGTAGCGGCGCTGTTCGGAATGGCGGCAGCGCAGCAGCAGGATACGCCTGTCGTGGAAACCGGGGGCGTGCAGCCGGATCGTCTGGAGGATCAGCCTGCGGTGGATGACCTCCCGGCGTGGCTCATCGATATCCCGCCGGAGGAGCCGACAGACCCCCTGCAGGCGGCGGATGGAGAACCGCTGCAATACGTGGCGGAGGACAAGCATGTGGTGTCCCAGAGCCGCATGTTTTCCGTAAGCGGAGGGGATGCCCTGCGCATGGGTGCGCTCGCCACGCATGCGGATGAGCTTCTCGGGCATTTCAACCGCATGCTCGGCGCAAAAGCGGGCTGGAAGTACGCCGTCTCCATCCGTCTGCTGGGAACCACGGCAGATGCCGCCAGACCCAACCCGATCCGCACGCGTCTGCGCATCATCGACGGCGAGCCGAACCTGCAGATCCGCGTTTACGCCGGCGGCGGCATCGATATAGCCGGGCTGGATGCCGCCATCGTGGCCATGCTGGTCTACGAATACGCGCTGCGCGATGTGCAGCCCAACGCCCTGCCGGATCGCCTCAGCATTCCGCCCTGGCTGCTCACAGGCGTGCAGCAGGCTCTGCTCGTGCGCACGGGCAGAATCGACCGTCGCATCTACGAAAACCTGCTGAACAAAGGAGACATGATGTCCCCGGAGCAGATCATCAACACGCCCTCCCCGCAAACGCTTGATTCCGCCTCGCGCCGCCTCTACGAGGTATCCTGTGGCGTACTGATCTCCGGTCTGCTGCATAGTGACGATGGCGCGGAGCGTCTGCGCAACCTGCTCGCAGAAGCCGTCACCCTGGAGGGAGGGAACGCCCGGGAAATCATCTCCACCTATTTCCACGAGATGAATGGCAGCAGCGACACCTTTGCCAAGTGGTGGGCGCTGGAACTCGCCGCCCTGGCGCGCCCGGATGCCATGGAGATGCTCACCCCGCCGGAAACGGAAAAGCAACTGGCCGATGCTCTGCTCTTCACCGCCGTGGATGAAGAGAGCAAGCTGCCGCTCTCGCTGAGTCTCGACAAACCGGAGCAGCTCGTCAAGCTCCCGGATCTCCAGCGCCAGCTGCGAAACTGCATGCAGCAGCTGCAGGAGCTCAATCTGCGCGCCTTCCCCGGCTATCGCACCGTCATTGCCGAATACCTGCGCGCCGCCACAGAACTTGCCAATGGCTCCGACCCCGGACAAATTGCAAAAATCCTCGCTCCTCTGCAAGAATTGCGCCGCGCCTACACCCAGGCTTCCACCCGCGGACGCGATTACCTCGATTGGTTCGAAATCACGCGCCTCGGTCAGTTCCGGAAAGCCGATTTTGAGGCCTACAATGACGCCCTGCGCACCCTGCGCGCCGAGTCCGATGGCCCCGACACCCCCATCTCCCGCTACCTGCGGGACATTGAGGAACTCCATGATTTGCCCTCCGGCGCCGAGCTGCCTCCTTCCCTCCGCCCGGCGAAAAAAAATACACAGACGAAGAAGCGAAAATCGCCCTGAGAAGGATTTTAAGCCAAACGCATTGTTACATGGACCATGTAAGATGTACCATGTACCGATGTACCATGTACCATGTAGGAAATTTGGCGAGCTCCGCTCGCGAAGCTGCGAAGCTTTAGCTGAGGTGGTGGGAAAAACATAAGCGGTCATTATTTCGAAAGGTTTGTGGATAAGCGGAGCCGTGGCTACCGCTCTGCTACATGGTACACGGTACATCGGTACATGGTACACTATTAATCGGAGGTGGTATAATCTGAAGAGTTGAGAGGGAAAT
>CANQGG010000023.1 GCA_947601655.1 uncultured Akkermansia sp. | reverse complement strand
CTCCTGCTGCCGTAAATGGTTATCACTTTCATGCTTCCACCATTCTACCACAGAGCCCCCATATTGCAATGGCAAAATAACCTTCATTCGTTTGATTTCACGATTGATAGTGATACGTTGACGAACAGGGCGTCCGGATATCTCACTGATGGATATTCCTCCTTCACGACAGCGTTCAATTTGCTGGCGTTTGGAGATGCTGATACCTTTGCCTTCTCAAGCAACAGAACTATGTTCAGCGTTGCAGGCGAGATCGGGGGCATGCGGAGCTGACAATCTCCCGTCGTAAACAGACCAAAGTCTCTTTCCCCTTCAGTTAGGGAAGGAACACGGGGGATTTTAGCCCAGCGTAATGGAAAGCATATAGAGCATCATGTGGAGGGATGAAAGCCCAAGCAGCGTGTTCATGCGTTTGTCTGCCGGTGTAGTGGCGAGTTTATGCAGGATTATACCGCCAACGAGCAGTGCGGCAAGCCAACACCAATTCCAGCCGAGCCCAGGAAGAACCTCCGAGAGTTGGCGGGTGACGGCGTACGGGGCGACGAGAAAAGCCATGGCAAGACCGCGCGCACGTCTGTCGCCAAGGCGCACGGCAAGAGTGCGCTTGCCAGTAGTGGCATCCTCCGCGCGGTCGCGAATGTTGTTTACTTCAATGAGCACGCAAGAGAGAAGACCACAGATAACCCCAAGCATGATGGCGGCAGCGTAAATGGGGGCGTATCCAGGCTGCCATCCGATCTGGACAAAGGTCGTGCCAACAACTGCTACAAGACCGAAAAACAGCAGCACGAACAACTCTCCAAGTCCATGGTAGGCCAAAGGAAAAGGTCCGCCCGTGTAAAGATACGCACAAAGCAGGCAGGGGACACCTATGAAAATAACTCCCCAGCCTTGAGCGAGGATGAGAGGAATTGCCGTCAGAGACGCAAGCAGCATAAAGAACAGAGCCCAACATTTCACGGCACAAGGACTCATGCGCCCGCCGGCAGTGATGCGAAGAGGTCCCTGTCGGCGCTCTGTGTCGGCGTGATGCCCGGCATCCAGCGCATCGTTGAAGAGATTGCAGGAAATCTGGATGCAGGCGCAGCTGAGCGCGGTGAAAAGGGCGAGCCGGTAGTCCGGAGCAAAGGGCGAATTAGCGAGGGCAGCAGAGAATTTAGCGACCACGACGAATCCTGCCCAGACCGCGACAAGTCCTGCCGGGAGCGTTTTGGGACGAGCCGCGAGGAATATAGAACGTAAGGAATCGGCGAACATTATTTTTTTCGGGGATAGTGGCGAAATCCGCCGCGGGCGGCACGAAAAGGATCGAAGAGTCCGTCCAGTCCGCAATTTTTGATGAGGAAGGTTTGCTCCATAAGGCGACCGAGCTTTCCCTTCGGCCAGCCACGCTGGGAGAACCAATCGAGATATTCAGCAGGTAAGTCGGTGATGGGGCAGCCATTTGGAGGGAATTTATCCGGTCCGTACATCCCGAATGGCATGTGCATCTCAGCGATTTCCTCAAGGAGGCGTCGCAGGTCCTCTCCACTCGGTATTTGAGCTTCCTCCATTTTTACCAATTTTTTACAACGCGCCAGGGTATTTCTTCCCCGGCGTACATGGGCACTACGGTTTGCCCATACCCGCGGTAGGATGCCGGGACGCACATTGGCTCATCGCGCAGCACCACTTCACGCGCAGGCGGGGTGAGTCCATAGCGACGGCATGCATTGCCGGAAACAAATTCTTGCAGGTGATCCAAAGCGCCATGCCGGGCGAAGAGCGTCGCGAGGCAGGGGAGAGCAATAGGAGCCGTGAACACCCCGGCAGCACAGCCGCAGCATTCCTTCGCGTGGCGGGGGTGAGGTGCAGAATCGCTACCGAACATCACGCGAGGATTTCCTCTCAGTGCCGCTTCAAGCAGGGCATCGCGGTCCTCTGCGCGCTTTGCAATAGGCTTGCAGAAAAGGTGCGGGTGCATGCTTCCGCCTATCACATCATCAAGCGTGAGCAGTAGGTGGTGCAGGGTGATGGTGGCACACAAGTTCTCGTACTCTCCAAGCAGCTTGACTGCTCCCGCAGTGGTGATGTGCTCCATGCAGATGCTCAGCTTGGGGTAACTTTCCGCCAGACGCCGGTATATCGGTAAAAACTCTGACTCCCGGTCCATCACAAAACCATGACTTTCGCCGTGCACTAGCAGAGGGATTCCTAGTTCTTCCATGCATTTCAGAGTCGGCTCGGCAGCAGTCCAGTCCACGAGTCCCTCTGCGCTGTTGGTGGTAATGCCGGCTGGGTAGAGCTTAATACCGAAGAAATTCCTTTGTGCCCTGACCGTTTCAAGTTCGGTCGCACTGTATGCGCGAAAAAACAGCGTCATATAGCACGCAAATTCGTGATTCTTCGTTACTCCGTCGGTGGCAATCTGCACGCGTTCCGCATAGGAGGAAAGTGATGCGAGGTCCTTTACAGGGGGAACGAGATTTGGCATTACCACTGCCCCGGCAAAGTGAGCCGCACTCAAGGGAGCCGTCAGCCGCAGCATGTCTCCGTCTCGCAGGTGCAGATGCATATCTAGAGGCGCCTTGAGTGTAATTTCCATACGCCACATTCTACCAGACACTTGTTTATTCAGCAAGCGCATTATCCTTGCTCAGCACCAGCCCCTCCTCCGCGCGCTTCAGCCTGCGCACTACCACTCATAGAGTTGGCAGCGGCATGCTTCCTGCTCTGCGAGAAGCAAAATCCAGAGTGCTATGAAATACTGAAGAAAAAAGTTGTTCGTTCCACCCATTTATGATAAAACCGCGTCTGTGTGGGGAGTTTGGATGTTTAAGGAAGTTGGAACTGTGCTTATGGTCTCGTGTGTTGCGATGGCTGGATGGATTTCGCCGCATCCGTTGCAATGTGAAAAAGAGGCGCCGGTGGCATTGATTCCCTTTCCTCAGAAAGTGGAATGGGGGAAAGGGGAATTGCGGATTCCGGGGCGGGATCAATGGAAGCTTACGTACGGCTTTGAAAAGCCCAAGAAGGGGGAAGGCAGGATGGTGCAAAAGGCGTGGGAAAAACTAATGAAGGATCTACCTGCCGGGAAGAAAGAGGGGAAGCCGATCTCCTGCACACTCGAAAAGGCCAAAGGGAAGGAGATACAGGGGGAAGGGTATAAATTGACGGTGGGAGAAGAAGGAGTGACGATAGAAGCGGCAGAGGAGGCGGGATTTTTTAATGGCTTGCAGACGCTGCGGCAGCTTGTAGCGGATGGAAAGAATCTGCGTTACTGTCAGATCGTGGACTGGCCAGCCTTTGCGGTGCGCGGATTTCATGAAGATTGTGGACGAAACTTTCAGAGCATGGAAAGTCTGAAGCGTCAACTGGATATTGCATCACGTCTCAAAGTCAATTATTTTCACTGGCATCTCACCGACAATCCCGGGTGGCATGTGCAGTGCAAGGCTTATCCTCAGCTTAACGATGCCAAATATCGAACGCGGGATTTGCACGATACCTACAGTTACGACCAGATACGCGAACTTATCGCTTTTGCTCGCGATCGTCATATCACCATCATCCCCGAGCTGGATATGCCCGGACACAGCCAGTACTTCGTGAAGGCTTTCGGCTTCGCCATGCACACCGAGCAGGGAATGAAGATCCTTGAGGATATCATCCGCGAATTTTGCGCAGAAATACCGGTGGAGGATTGTCCTATTTTCCACATCGGGGCGGATGAAATTAGGGTTCCGAATGCTAAGGAATTTGTTTCCCGCATGAGCAAGCTGTTGCTTTCCCTGGGGCGAACCCCGATGCAATGGGGCGGACCGCGTGATTTACCTGTGGGGGAGCACTCCATTTCGCAGAGGTGGGGCGAGGGAGGGGACATGGTGGATCGATCGCTCAAGCCTGAGACCATCCAGTGCAGGACAATAGATTCAAGTATGGGGTACACAAACCTGTTTGACCCGGCTATGTTGGTGCGCCGCTGGTTTTTCATGCGTCCTTGCGGAGTGGGCAAGGGAGATGATCAGAAAATGGGAGTTCTCATCTGCAACTGGCCGGATATACGGGTAGATGACAAGAGCCGCATTCCCCTTCACAGTGCACAGTGGCCTGGATTATGCGCTATGGCGGAGCGTGCATGGATCGGAGGGAATGGTGATGGCGATGGACTTGCCTCCGATATGCCCTCTCCGGATACAGAGGCAGCTAAGGCATTTATGCTCTTTGAAAAACGCATGGCGGCTCTGCGCAAGACCATCTTCAGAGGAGAGCATTTCCCTTACTGGAGCGAGTACGCGCGGAAGTGGACGATCATCGGTCCCGTGCAAGAGGGGCAGAGGGACGAAGTGCGAGCCAAGGTATTGGCGGGGAAGTTGGATGGCTTGGAAACGCGTTCAGCATACGGAGCAAATATTTACTTTCGAACCAAACCTGCGACAGGATGTCTGGGCCTTTTCCCGGGATCCAAACCAGGATCATGCGTGTGGGCCGTCATGGAGTACACAAGTGAGGCCGGAGGAAAGGAACCCTTCATGATAGGCTTTGACGCACCGGTCCGTTCTTCCCGCCGCTACTCCGGCGTTCCCGAAGCCGGGGAGTGGTCTCAGTGCGGCACGAAAATATGGGTGAATGGCAAGGAATTTAAAAATCCGCAGCGTTACAAACTTGCCGGAAAGAATCGTTGTGAGCGTGATACCTGGTTTGCTCCTGCCAATGAAGATCCTCTTACGGATGAAGAAGTGTGGTGGGCTCACAAGCCGACGATGGTGCCTCTCAAGAAGGGGAAGAACACAATCATCATTGAGCAGCCCTACGTAGGTGAATTCCAATCCTGGGGCGTATCGTTCATTCCGGTGCGAAACTAAAATGAGATTGATATTCGCCATGGTTGTTCTTCTGGGGGTGATATTACAGGGAGGGGAGACTCTGTGGAACTCTCCGCATCCGCTAGAGGCGGAGGAGAATGCGCCTGCGTCGCTCATCCCATTCCCGCGAGAAGTGATTTGGGGCAAGGGGGATCTGGAGATACAGACTCCCCTCCGGTGGGGAATTGTCGTAAATGCAGGTCATCTCGGGGAAAGAGACAGCAGAATGCTCAACACAGCGTGGAGGGGACTCTGTACGGAAGCGGGGAATGAGTGTTCAAAGTTGCAGGATCGTCCCTCCATGTTTTCGCTTGAGCTAGCGGGAATTCCCGAGCTGCCCGTCGAGGGTGAAGCCGAGGGTTACAAACTTGTTGTCGATGCGAAAGGTGTGCGCATTGCCGCGCCGCATCCGGCCGGTCTGTTCAATGGCATACAGACTTTGCGCCAGTTGCTGGAGGGAAGACATTCCTCCCTGTCGTACTGTGAGATATTGGATTGGCCTGCATTCAGGGTGCGCGGATTCCACGAGGACTGCGGACGCAACTTTCGCAGCGTGGAGCGTTTGAAGAAGGAGCTCGATCTCGCCTCCCGTCTCAAGCTGAATTATTTCCACTGGCACCTCACGGATTTTCCCGCATGGCATGCGCAGTGCAAAGTTTACCCGCAACTGAATGCTCCTGAGCACCGCACGCGTGACCTGCACGATACCTACAGTTATGACCAGATACGCGAACTTATCGCTTTTGCCCGCGATCGGCATATCACTATCATCCCCGAGTTGGATATGCCCGGACATAGCGCCTATTTCGACAAAGCATTCGGTTTTCCCATGTACAGTGAGCAGGGGATGAAGGTGCTGGAGGATGTCATCCGCGAATTTTGTGCGGAGGTGTCTGCGGAGGATTGCCCCATTTTTCACATCGGGGCGGATGAAATTCAAATACCGAATGCGAAGGAATTTGTGGCGAGAATGAGCAAGTTGTTGCTCTCTCTGGGTCGCACTCCAATGCAGTGGGGAGGACCGAATGATTTGCCGGTTGGCGAGTTTTCCATCTCTCAGCGTTGGGGAGATGGGGGAGATCTCGCTGGGCACTCGTTGCTCCCGGAAACCATCCTCTGCCGCACCATTGATTCCAGCATGGGATACACAAATCTTTTTGATCCGGCACTGCTTGTACGTCGCTGGTTCTTCCTGCGCCCGTGCGGCGTGGCAAAATCGGATGAGCAAAAACTCGGTGCTATCATCTGCATCTGGCCGGATATGCGTGTGGATGATAAATCTCGTATTCCCCTTTACAACTCTGTGTGGCCCGGCATTTGCGCCATGGCCGAGCGCTCGTGGAATGGGGGCGCCGGGGATGGTGATGCTTTCCCCGCCGATATGCCTTCGCCCGACACCGAACCGGGGCGCGCCTTTGCTCTTTTTGAAAAGCGCATGGAGCAGATCCGGCAAAGTATTTTTGCTGGTGAACCCTTCCCATACCACAGCGAGACCGGGCAGCAGTGGCTGCTCGTTGGTCCTGTGCCGGAGGCACGGAAGGAAGAAGCGCGCGCGAAGGTGCTGGCGGGGGATTACTCCGGGCTTCCTGTGCGTGTGGCTCACGGCGCCAGCCTTTATTTTCGCACCAAGCCCAACACGGGGTGTCTCGGGATGTTTGCCGACAGCAAGCCCGGCGAATGCATTTGGGCCGTGCAGAAGATTCACGCCGAACAATCAGGACGACGACCGTATTTTGTGGGCTTCGATGCGCCTGCGCGCTCGGTGCGTCGCTGGTCCGGCATACCTCTTCCCGGCGAGTGGTCCCGGTGCGGCACAAAAGTTTGGGTGAATGGCAGAGAATTCAAAAATCCCCGCCGCTACGAGCTTGCAGGTAAAAATCGGCATGAACGTGATCCGTGGTCCGAGGAAATTAACGAGATTCCCCTTGTGGATGAGGAGGTGTGGTGGGCGCTTCCCCCTGCGCCGTTCCCCCTGCAAAAAGGCGAGAATACCATCATTGTTGAGCAGCCGTACATCGGTCTCTTCCAGACTTGGAGCATCTCGATTATTCCTGCTGAGAAATAGGGCTCCTCGCACGCGTGCTCTTTGTGTATTTTGGTGCTGACAAGCCTGTGCTTATTGCGTATAATGCACCGCATGGACAAACCGGAATTTTTAGCGGCGAGGGATCTGGATAGCCGTGCGGCAGGGCACCGGCGGCATTCGAATATTCGCAGCACGGGAAACAAGGATCTTGACGCCCGACTGGATGCCGTTGCAAAGGAGGTCTGCGGCAAACACGACCCTCTCGTTGTCCGGCGCCTGCTGGCCGGAGTGCTGGATGCGGCGAGCAGTGAGATTGAGGAGCACGATGTGGAGATGATGACGCGCACTGTCGAGGAGATGCTGGCGGCAGATCGCATGTTTCTGCCGTATCGCAACGTGCGCAAGATCACTTGCTTCGGCAGTGCCCGCATCAAGGAGGATGACCCCGCCTACCAGCAGGCTCGGCATTTCGCCCGCCTTGCTGCTCGCCAGGGCTACATGATCATTACGGGCGGCGGTCCCGGTATCATGCAGGCCTGCAATGAGGGAGCCACTGAGCATCTTTCCTTCGGGCTGAATATCACCCTGCCGTATGAGCAGCACGCCAACCACGTGGTGGCAGACAGTGAGCGCATGATGAATTTTTACTACTTCTACACGCGCAAGCTCAATTTCCTCAAGCAGACGGATGCCCTCGTCGCTTTTCCGGGCGGGTTCGGCACCATGGATGAAATTTACGAGAGCATCACGCTCATGCAGACCGGCAAGTCAACGTTGTTCCCGGTGATTTTGCTGGATCCTCCCGGGGAGACCTTCTGGAGCCGCTGGGTGCACTTCATCAGCAAGGAGCTTTTGGCGGCGGGACTGATTTCGCCGGAGGACATGAGTCTGTTGTACGTGAGCAAGAGTCCGGAAGATGCCCTGAGCGCCATCGAGCTGTTCTACCGCCGCTTCCACTCATACTACTTCACCGGCGAGAAAATCTGCATCCGCCTTATGCAGATGCTCGGCGAGGAAACCATGGAATGGATCCGCCAGAATTACACGGATCTCATGCCCGCAGGTGATCTGGAACAAGTGGCGAGCGATGCGGTCGATCCTGAATCCCTGCTCGCCTCTCTCCCCCGTCTGCGGTTTACACTGCGCGGTGGCGCCTATGCCCGCCTCCGCGAGCTCATCGGCACGATTAACGATGATTGAAATATCGGCGCGTTGTTTTTCAGCCGCCGAAGATAATGCGCCGCACGGGATCCAGCTCGTGGTGAGGGTCGGCGTTGGGTAGCACCGGATGCGCAAAATTGAGCGAGGGAATGAAGTCGGTATTGGGGGGCAGGGCGAGGGCATGAGTATCTACGACCACATCCAGTAGAGCCGGTTCCTGCGATGCCAGCCAGCTCTTCACGGCATCCGGAAGCTCGGCAGGATGCCGGACGCGCATGGCGGTGAGTCCCATGACCCGCGCGATAGCGGCATAATCCGTGCTGCGTAGCGTGGTGCCCATGTGCGGCATGTTGCCAAGCTCCTGCTCCAATGCCACAAAGTCAAGCGACGAATTGTTGAACACGAGAACCTTTACGGACAGTCCCTCCTGCAATAGCGTCAGAAGATCTCCCGGCAGCATGCTCAGACCGCCGTCGCCGCACACAGCGATGACTTGTCGCGAGGGAAAGGCCGCTTTTGCCCCGATGCTCATGGGCAACGCGCAGGCCATGGAGCCATGCTTGAAGGAACCGATGATACGCCGCTGCGGCATAGCCTGCAGGTACCTCGCACTCCAGATTACGGGCGTGCCGGTGTCGATGCAGAAGACGGCATCCGGTTCTGCGCGATCGCTCACTAGACGCATGAGCCGTTCCGGGCGGATGGGGATATGTTCCTCTGCTTCCCTCAGCTGCGCCTGCATGCGTGTGAGCTCCTTCCCGTGCCGTGAGAGGCAACGCGCCAGGAACTCATCCCCCCGATCTTGTTGCACCATCGGCAGAAGGTAGCGCACCGTGAGTTTCACATCCCCATGGATGCCGAGTTTTAGCGGCACTCGCCGTCCCAGCGCCGCCGCTTTTGTGTCCACTTGAACCACGCTCCCATGCTGAGGTAAAAAGGGAGCATAGGGAAAATCCGTTCCCCAGAGGATGACAAGCTCCGCCTCGTGCAGACTGCGTGTGGCATCGCCCCAGCCGAGCAGCCCGGTCATGCCTACCCCGAATGGGTTGTCCGGTTCCATGAACTCTTTGGCACGCAGGGTGTAGGCGATGGGCGCTCCGATACGCCTCGCCAGCGTGATGAGTTCTTCCCTGGCTCCTGCGCAGCCCGCGCCGCAGAGAAATGCCACGCGAGAAGCGTCGTTGATTAGTCTCGCCACCTGCGCCACTTCCGCTTCCGCCGGGGCGCAGACGGATGTCCGTGCGCTGAGAGGACGTGGGTAAAAATGTCCCCCGATTGGCATGGCTGCCACATCCCCCGGCAGCGTTACGAGTCCGACGCCGGGGCCCGCCAGCGCGTGGCGAAGAGCAGTGCCGATGATGCCGGCGGCGTGTTCGGGGCAGGCGATGAGTTCACGGTATTGCGTGCATTCTGCAAAAAAATCAGTGGGATGCGTTTCCTGGAAGTAATCCGTACCGATATTGGGGATGGCGATGTGCGAGGCGAGAGCCAGGACGGGAGCTGCACTGCGATGGGCGTCATACAGCCCATTGATGAGGTGCATATTCCCCGGGCCGCAACTGCCGCAGCACGCCGCGATTTTGCCGCTCATCTGGGCATCGGCGGAGGCTGCAAAGGCCGCTGCTTCCTCATGGCGCATAGAAACCCAGCGGATTTTCCCGTTTCTCCGCAAGGCTGCCAGAACCGGGTTCAAGCTATCTCCCACCAATCCGTAGAGCCTCTCCACTCCCTGTGCCGCCAGCATCTCCACGAGACAATCTGATACAGTCTTCTCCATATCCTCTTCCTTCTCGCATACTCATCCTCTCTTTGCAATCTATATCGCAAACAGGCAGATCACCCTGCGGATGATTTCATTTTCCTTGCAAATACGGTGAGAAGGGGGCATAATTCGCTGCGTCATGGCCAGAATCAACGAACACTTTCTCAAACTCCAGGCTGGGTACCTCTTTCCGGAAATCGGACGCCGTGTGGCAGCATTTGCGGCGGCGCATCCGGAGCAGGCCGGGCAGATCATCCGCTGCGGCATTGGTGACGTGACTGAGCCGCTGCCGCCGGTGGCGATCAGCGCGATGCACAAGGCTGTGGATGATCAGGCGGCGCGTGAGACGTTCCATGGGTACGGACCGGAGCAGGGCTATGACTGGCTTCGCGAGGCGATTGCGCAGATCTCCTACCGCGATCGCGGCGTGGAGGTGCTGCCGGATGAGATTTACGTATCGGATGGGGCGAAGTGCGATACCGGCAATATCGTGGATATTTTTGCGCGCGGGGAGAATATCATTGCTGTGCCGGATCCCGTCTACCCGGTTTATGTGGACACCAATGTGATGGCCGGCAACACCGGGAAGGCGCAGGCAGATGGCGCGTATGAGGGACTGCTTTACCTGCCCTGCACGCCGGAGAACGGCTTTGTGCCTGAGCCGCCGAAGGAGCATGCGGATCTCGTTTACCTGTGCTTCCCGAACAACCCGACGGGAGCAGTGGCTACGCGGGAGCAGCTGCAGGCATGGGTGGATTATGCGCTGGCAAATGACGCGATCCTTCTGTACGACGGCGCGTACGAGGCTTTCATCACCGAGCCGGGCATCCCATCCTCCATCTTCTGCATTCCTGGCGCTCGTAGGTGCGCCATCGAGTTCCGCTCTTTCTCGAAGCAGGGTGGGTTCACCGGCGTGCGCTGCGGGTATATCGTCATCCCTCATGAGCTGCGTGCGAAAGATGCTGATGGCAACGATGTGGCGGTGGAAAAACTCTGGAGCCGTCGCCACACGACGAAATTCAACGGAGCGAGCTATATCGTGCAGCGCGGAGCCGCTGCCCTCTTCACCCCCGAGGGATTGCAGCAGACGCAGGCGCTCATCGATCACTATCTCGGCAATGCGAAGCTGCTCAGCGAGGCTTGTCGCAGTGTGGGTTTGCGCGTCTGGGGTGGCACGAATGCTCCCTACGTCTGGGTGCAGACGCCCGATGGCATGGGCAGCTGGGATTTCTTTGACAAGATGCTGGGCGAGGCGCATGTGGTCATCACGCCCGGCGCCGGCTTTGGTGCGCACGGCGAGGGCTTTTTCCGCATCTCTGCTTTCAACAGTCGGAAGAATGTGGTGGAGGTGTGCCGCCGTATCACCGATCTCCTCGGGTGAGGACGGAAAGAACCGTCCCAACGTGGGGTAATCATGTCAGAAGATGTGATTGCCTTTTACAATTCATGGTATGCTCGACGATTGCGAAGAAATTGTCAACGCGAGTTTATTTGCCTGAAGAGTTCAACGAACGCAGAGAGGGACAAACGAGAGCCATTCAGAGGAATGGGTTGAGCTGATCTGTTTCAAAATGGTGCAACACACCAAATCCGGGTTTTACCGCTCTCATCCGGAAGGGAAGGTTCCTTGTGCGGTGGATTTGTCAGGTCTCATGGGCAAACGTATTGGGGTGAAGTGAAGCAACAGAGAAACTGCTCTTGTCAACTGATATCATCGTTGATACACACCAAAAAATCAGGACAATAAGCGGTCATCATGATGAGGCCCCCCAGGAAGCCCTGCATACATTCATGATTCAAAAACTGCGCAACGCGCACATTATCAATATATTGTACATAGGCAAACGCATTTCAAATGCGTTTGCCCTTGGCCTGCCCTGAACAAATGCCTGGGGCAACTCTGTTCGAAACTTGCGATTGTTGCCGAATGAGGAACCCTCCCTCGTTGTCCTGATGGATACGTATTTGCAATACGTATGTCAAGCCTCTATTTGAAAATTCTTATCCTTTATATTCAATTTCTTATTGGGAGAAGGTATCTACTTCAAAGGCGAAAAATGCGGTTGTTCCTGTTCTTGTAAATTTCACGGAGTCAGTTTTTTAAGTGTGTGCGGATACGTATTGCAAATACGTAGACTCTCCTGCGGGATACGAAGATTTCCCAGGCAGTTATACCTGCTACATCTCGCAGCTTCACACAACGCTATCTACACTATGAAACTACACTTACCAGTTATCTTACTCACGGCTCTCATGGCTGTGTTGTCGTATGTTCCCGTGGCAAACGGCACAGTGACTGTAACCAGCAACGGAGAACCCGTTCAGACGGAAGGAACCATATCCGAGACCCTGAGCGGAGAGGTGAATATCGAGGTTAAGAAAACCGACGATGACGAAGATCTCGACGCTTTGACCATCGCAGAGAACGGTATCATGGGCGTTGATGGCGGCGCGGTCAGTATCACCCTGTCCTCGAAAGGTGCGGTGACCATGCAGGTGGGTTCGGAAATAGGGGGTACTGCGGCGATCAGTATCACCGATGGCGCGAACTTCACAGCCGTCGACGATGACTACCACGAGTGGGTCTACATCGGACACTCGAAGCAGGTCGGTGAAGCCACTCTTCAACCCAAGCCGGGAGATGATGTCCCGCCTCAATTCTCCGTGACGATAGACGGACCCGGCAGCGTCATGAACCTCCAAGGCAAAAGTGGAGTTGCTTCTCCTGGACATCCAGGCGAGGGATCTGGAACCCCCGCTGGATGGATCGTTTTGGGGTATTACGAAGGAACGAACTGGCAGAAGACCGAGATCAACATCACGAACGGAGGAGCGCTCGCCATGTCCGGTAGAGCGGCGATCGGTTCTGCAACGGAAGGGCTGGACAATACATGCACGTCAGCGATAACGACAATCAACATAAGCGGCAAGGAAAGTAAATTAACCATGGATCGCGGAGATATTGGGAGTATACGAATTGCTCAAGGCGATCCGAAAGTATCCATCGAGACGTACATCACCGTGGAGGATGGAGGAGTTCTTGAATGTAAGAAAGGGTATATTGGTTACGTAGGCGTTACATCTGGCGCTGGAAGTGAAGCCTATGCATCAAGCAAAACGGTGATTGAGATCAAGGACGACAGTAAATTCACTATCGAAGGGGGGTATTTAGGGAATCGTGACGGATCGAAGAGTAAAACTATCACCAATGTTACGGTGTCCGGGAATGGCGTGCTGAAATTAAACGGCGGGAGCATATTCGGGCACGTTAACTCCACTATCACATTAGAAGGTAATGCTCGCTTTGAGATAGCAAGCCCTAGTGGTGCTGGGATGGAAGCCTCCGTGTATGTTTACGATGACGCAACGATATCATTTGAGGGCGCAAATAGCAGTAACGTTTCGGGCACCATCTGGATGTGCGGCGGCAAACTGGAAGATAAAGATGGAACGATCAGGAGAGTAGGCTCCGGTATAGGGATTTATACGAGCGCTGATTATGAGAAAGATATCGACGTGGGTGGCGTGGCAGCTGGCCGCTTGCTCAGTTTCTCTATGCAATCGGATAAGACCTCCATCGTCAACATTGGGAATGGGACAGTTTCCCTGCTAAATCAAGGTCCCGATAAGGACAGTCAGGGAAACGTTGTGCTTCTCATTGGCGACAGCCGTGTGAAGAAGCAGGGCGTTGAGAAAGAATTGACCCCGATCTTCCAATTTGCAGATCCGCAAAACGGAAAAGTTACCCTGGCATCAGGAAAACACGCCAGGCTGAATTTCACCGGGTCACATTTAACCGAGCTGGCGGACGATGGAAAGACCATCACGATTGAGGTCAAGCTCACCAATGGCACGTTGACAGGGTGGGAGGACGGTCAAAGCAAACAGTGGTGCGAAGAACATTTCGAAATTGGTTCGAACTGGGACCTCAAGATAACGGGCGTGGATGCTGAGAGCGGCAGCCTACTGCTTACCGGCGACGTGACGTATCTGTGGGAGGCCTCCAAGCATGATGAAGACAATGATGGGAATGTCAGCGTCACCCTCAAGGAGCTTGGGGACTACCACAAGATCGTTGTGGATGATGGTAAGGACGTGACGGTCACCGTTGATGGCGATGGAACGATTGAGCAGCTGGAGGGAGCGGCCGGTAGCGCCCTCAGGTTCGAAAGTGCGGCGGAAGAGGGGAAGTACACGGTGTCTTTGGATTGCGACGGTCAGGAGGAGCCCGACCTTGGAAGCACTGTGTTCGAAGGGGATATTACAGCGGCGGGGACGAACGTCACGCTCCGGAAGACAGGAAATGCGGAGTTGGAAGTGGGCGGCAATCTGCAAACCGAAGGAGATGTGGCCGTGGATGAAGGTACATTGGTGCTCGGAGCGGACAGCGAAAGCTCCATCGGCGGCTCCCTTACCGTAGGCGGTGAGGGTACGAGCGGAGCGCTGGATGTGCAGGGCAACCTGACCGCCACGGATGTGAATGTGCAGAACGGTACGCTCACATTTGGCGAGGGCAGCGAAAGCTCCATCGGCGGCGAACTCACGCTCAGCGAAGACGGTACGCTGCTGGTGAACGGCAGGCTCACGCTCTCGGGATCCATCAATGATGCCAGTCAGGGTACGCTCGACGGCACTGGCACCGTCGTTCTGGATGGCGAGAATATTGTGTTCGGGGATGCCCTCCATGTCGTTGTCGAGAATGGTTTGACTTTCGAATTAAGTGATACGACAAAGGAAGCGAACTTTGGAAATGCGGACGTCACGCTTGAACTCAGCGGCGATAAGTCGGTTGAGGGGACCAGTCTCACCCTTACCGAAAACGCTGAAGAGGCGCCTTTCACCGGTGAGCTGAAGGGTAGCGCCAGTGTGGATGGCGAGTTCCACATGAAGGATTCAACGAGCGAAGGATGCGAACTTGCCGTGCAGGGTGACAGTACCCTCAATCTCACCCAGGGTGGCAACACTCTCGGAGACGTACAATCAGTCCCCTCAGAATCAGGCGAAAACCTCGGCGCAACGTACAAACTGCAGGCCGGTGCCGATCCCAATACGGTGAAAGGCAACTTCGTCATCCGGACGGAGGACACCACCATCATCAACCTGGATCTGAGCCAGGATGACATGTGGGGGGATGGAGAGTTTGGCAGGGCTATGCTGAAAACGGCTGAAGGCGGCTGCATCATCATCGAGAACGACACGACCTTCAGGATTCACAACCTCAAGGACATTGTTGCTGAGCACTCGGGAAGCGGACTGAAGAACATCGTCGTCATGACCGGGAATGTGAGAACCACGGAGGATTACACCGGTCCCGGTGCGACTCTGCATGAGGCAGATGGCCCTCTGGATGCAAACGTCGAGCTGACAGGAATCCTGAAAGCCCTCTTCAAGAGAGCATACATTAGGTTCGAAGATGCCGGCGCCACCGCCGCGGCAGCAGACGTGCCGGTGATGGCAAGCTATAGTATCGATATGCTCAGTATGAGGGCAACCGATCCCGTGAACAAGAAGGGCATCCTGGTGTTTGATCCGTACGCAAATTCCGACATCCGGGAGAGCTCCCGCAGCTCGGTGGCGTACGCGGGCGGACTTTTGCTCAATCATTACGTCTCCCAGAATCTCTTCAACTCCGATCCGACTGTGCTGGAGATCATGGAGGCAATCGGGAACGCCACGGATGCCGGGAATGCCGGAGAGGTCAATCGCATCCGTGCCGGCGTGGCGGGCAGCACGCTCACCTCAGTCTCCGCGGCGCAGAGCGCTGCCCTGCGCAACCAGATGGGCCGCGTGCGCGACCACGCTCTGCAGGCCGCCCGCCTGCGCTGCGCCGGCGATGCCGACGAGGCAACCGCTCAGCAGCGCCCCTGCAAGAACTCCCACGTCTGGGTGGAAGGTACAAGCTTCTTCTCCGAGCAGCACAGCGTCGGCGATGAGAGCGGCTATCGCCTCAACAGCTGGGGCGGCGCCGTAGGCATCGATGCGCAGGTGGATGCCTACTGGAGCGTAGGACTGAGCCTTTCTGCCGGCTATGGCGACCTGGAAGCGCATGCGGCGGATGACGCCAAGGGAGATCTGGATACCTACACCGTGAGCTTCTGGAGTCAGGCGAAGAAAGGTCGCTGGGGCAATACGCTGCTCTTCACCCTCGGCACGAATGAGGCGGATCTCAAGCGCACGGTGAACTACGGAGCGGGCAGCTACACCGCCACGAGCAACACGAGCGGCAGCAGCCTGGGCGCGATGTGGGAAGTTACTTATGACCTCCACCCGGTGAAGGACAACAAGAGCAACATCCTCCAGCCGCTGTTCAACGTGGCGGTGATGCACACGAGCATGGACGGCTTCAGCGAGGGGAATGCGGGGAACGTAGGCCTCACGACGGAGAAGCAGACGCGCGACACGGTAACGTTGGGTCTTGGTCTGCGGTGGCTGGCGGCGATCAACTCCGCGAAAGCTGTCAACCGCACGGTGAGCACGGAGGTGCATGCGAATGTGGCGCAGGACCTGGGCGGCCGCCGGAGTGAGACGAACGTGGCGCTGCTGGCAGATCCGAACTTCACGCAGAGGGTGTACGGCTCGAGGACGGGCAGCACGGCGTTCCAGTTTGGAGCGGGAGTGAACGTGCCTGTGACGCCGAACTCGCAGATCTACGTGAATGCGGGAGGCGAGCTGCGAGAGCACGCGAATGCATGGAACGCCGCGCTTGGCGTCCGCATGGGCTTCTGACGCAGAGAACAATCTTCACCGGGTGCGTCTTCGATCCGGGAACCCAACACCAACACACAAATCAAATCCATAGAAGACACGGTGCCGCTCATTGCCATTTCGGCAGTGAGCGGTGCTATGCATATAGCGCCCCTGAACAGTAAGACCAGCGTAAATGCGTTTGCCCTGGCGTCAGGTCTCATGGGCTTGACAGAAAGGGGAAAGTATGGTAGAAGAAACGCTCGCGGCTTGCGGCAACTTTCAAGTAGATTCTCATGACTCCATTTATCGTTTCCGGACAAGAAAATATTGTAACCCCGGGCTTTTACATGCCGAATAGGTTGAGTATTCGTTCTGGCAAAGCTCTGCACCATCTCCTGGAAGGAAAGGTGTGCTATTTGGTGGATTCTACTTTCCCTCCGGCTCCGGAAATCATGGATTATCTCAAGACGAAAGATATCACCATTGAGTATTTCGATTTTCGCCACACGACGTCTCGAGCCGTGCGTGAGCAGATATTGATGCACATGGATGAGGGGAAGAGCGTTGTTTTCCTGCCGGGGCAGGTGGCGAAGGTGCGTGGCGCGTTGGCAGATGTGCCGTCTCCCTTCTTGCGTCATTTGGGTAGCTTGCACATTGCCCCCGTGCCTGTGTTCCTCGGGTACTATGGGGACAGGATTACGAATCTTTACCGCGAACGGGAAGAAGAGGAATGCTGTGAGATTTTCCACATCTTGCCAAAGCTGGCGGCCGGACCACAGACAGGTGAACGACTTCTGGATGCATGGCTGCAGAAAGGGGAGGAATTATTTTCTGAGCGACCACTGCTGCAGGGATCACTTGCGACGCAGATTGTGGTTGCCCTCCGGGAGAATCCAAATGTGGAGACAATCGACGGCATGAGCGGCGCTGCATTGCCGAACTACAAGGCGTTGGGCATTGCGATGACTGTGGCGAGGGTACTGCGCAGGCGGGAAGTGAAGCGTATTGGGGTGATACTGCCGCCGGGTCCGGGAGGACTGATCGCTATCATATCCTGCTTGCTGGCCGGGGTGACACCGGTGATCATCAACTATGCCAGCTCGCGCTCCGCCTTTGAGAGTACGGTGCATCAGGCAGGGCTCACCTATTTCATCACCGCGCGTAAGTTCATGCAGAAGCTGCCTTCCTTTCCATGGCCCGGAGAGGAGCAACTTATTCTCGTGGAAGATCTTATCAAGACGCTTTCCAAGGCGGCGCTCATTAGCAACATTCTCTTAGCCAAGGCAGCTCCTGCATCCGTGATCTGCAAGATGTTCGATACCGATTCGCACAGTGGAGACGATGAAGCCGTGCTGCTGTTCACATCCGGTTCCTCCGGTGAACCGAAGGGGGTGGCTCTTTCTCACCGAATGCTTCTGGCAAATGTAGCGCAGTGTTCCTGCCGCATACCGTTGGAGAACGAACGTTTCCTTGGCAGCTTGCCGATCTTCCACAGCTTCGGACTCACAGTGACATTGATGCTCCCGCTTCTTTGCGGGTACCCCATTTGTGCCTATCCCAACCCCACGGATGCCCGTACGCTCTGTGATTTGGTGAAAAAATATAAACTTACCCTTTTGGCTACGACCCCCACCTTTGCGCGCGCTATGCTGAGGCGGGCAGAGGAGGATACCTTCTCCTCTATCCACCATTTCATTGTGGGAGCGGAGAAACTGCAGCCGGACCTGGAAGAGGAATATAGACGCAAGTGTGGTATATCTTTGCTAGAGGGCTATGGGCTTACAGAAGCTACACCTGTCTGCTCGCTGAATGTCAAGGATGCACCTATGGTCCCCGGATCCGCTTTTTATGTTCCAGGCAAGGTGGCGCGTAGTATTGGTACGCCATTGCCGGGTATCGCCGTGCGTATCACGGATGTGGAGGATGACACAAAAGAGCTTCCTCTCACAGAGCGTGGCATGATATGGTTTAAGGGGGCCAATGTTTTTCGCGGTTACATTGGCAAGCCTGAACTTAACGATTCAATTTTTCACGACGGCTGGTTCAAGAGCGGCGATATTGGTCAACTCGACCTCAATGGTTTTATCACTCTGGGTGGGCGGCTGTCTCGCTTCTCAAAGATTGGCGGCGAAATGGTTCCGCACGAGGGTATTGAGCTGGTCATCACCCAAATCCTGCAGATTCCTCCGGAAGATGGCGTGCAGATTGCCGTTACCGGTGTAGTGGATGAGCAAAAAGGCGAAGCTCTCGTATTGCTTTCCTCCCTCCCTGCTCACCAGCGCAGCTCGAAGGAGCATGAGATTCTTTCAATGATTCGTTCTGAGCTCGCTGACCGCGGCCTTCCCAATCTCTGGGCCCCTCGCTACCTTGTGCCCGTAGAAGCCATTCCCGTCCTTGCCACAGGCAAGCTTGATCTCCGTGGTTGTCGCCTTCTTGCTGAGGAAGCTCTCATAGAAGAGTGAAGAGCAAGTTCTTGATTCCCCTTTTCCGACTTGTTTCATTCTTCCGGTAGCATAAGCTTTTAGCTCCGGGGAAAATGACGGTAGACGGGGGGGGGAGGGGGGGATATACCCCGGAGCTTTTCCTCTTTGCTTGCTTTGTTGCATGGGAGTGAATGACGGCCCGATGTCTTCATCGGAGAATAAATTGTCGAATTTTGGGATTTGCCAGATGAAAAAAATATGATACTATGGGCGCGAACGCGTATGAAGAAGCACACATTTATTACTTTGGCGGCGGTTATGTTTTGTGTCGGAGTTGGGTTGCCTGCCCAGGCTCAGGAGACCGATGAATTGAAAACGACCGGGGTTGTTGATGCTGCCGGCGAGGCAGGCGATGCAGCGGGTGAATCAGATGGAGAAGTCGCAGAGGAGAAGGATTCAGTGACAAAGTTGACAGAGAGTGTTACAAAGCTGCGCGCGGGAGTAGAGGAAGTGGTGAAAGCATTTGGCGCACTCAAGGTGTCTTCTCAGGCAAAGGTAAATCGCTTTGAGCGCAGTAAGAGTTCTGCTGAAGGAGCCCTGCAAAACGTAGAAAAAGCGATTGAGACAATCCGTGCCATTGAGGATGAACATGAAAAGCTTATCCAGAAGAGTTTTGATCCGACGAGAATCACTCGGGAGCAGGGGGAGGCTTTTCTTGTAGAGGCCGATGAAGCGCTGACTGAGGCGATGCGCTTGATGAAGAGCAAGTCCGACGAGGTAAAGATTAAGGGATTGGAAATGTTTGAAGAGGCGACAAAAAAATACCAGGGCGCTGTATCCTTTCCGGAGGCATTGAAAAAATTTAACAGTACAATTGGAAAATTCAATGCAAAATGGGCGCGCGCTAAGGAATCTCTTCAGAAAACTCGTAGTAAATCCACGGAGAGTGCTCTAAAGAGGGCTGAGGCTCAGGAAAAGATACAGTTCGACAAGCTTGAACAGCGTATGACCGCTGCTGACAAGAATGTCAACAGAGACTGGTTCATTCCGCTTGCAACTAATCTGCTTATGCTGGAGCGCGCGTGCGCTCGCGTAAAATCTGCCGAATCGACCATGGAGCGCGAAGTCAAACAGGAGTCGGTCGGATGTTTGCCTGAGGTTATGGAGAAGTTCTGGGAAGCATTTAATCGAGCAATAAATACCATGCTCAAGGGTGATTTTGATGCTGCAGAAGAACAAATCAGGGATGCTGATGTGCTTCATGAGATATCGCGTTTGTCCGAGTTCTGCATGCCTCAGGATATGCGTCGCTCTTTCACGGAGCAGGCTCACGATTTGAGTGCGGAGATCCGCAATCGTCGCAATGAGCTTCGTCGCATTGAGCAACGCAAAAGCCGCGAGGAGATGAACGCCGAACGCAGTCTCAGTGCGGTTTCTAGCGCTATTGAACGCATGCGAGTTGATGTCGAAGAAATTCAGGAGGCCGAGAAACGGGCGGAGGAGGATCGGCGTCGGCACGAGGAGGAGAAACGTGCCTCCATTGAGAGGAGAGCGGCAGCGGAGGGAAAAGTTGAAGGGGACGATGAGGAGGAAGAGGATAAAGCCTCTGCCGGGAGCTCGAAAGAAAAGTGAACATGAATTCTTGTTGGCACGGTTCGTGGGTAAGGATAATGGAAAGACAATTCCAAAAGCTGGTAATTGTAATGGTTGGTTTGTTCAGCGTGGCTTTCGGCGCTGATCAGGCAATGGAGGAGGCTTTTGTACACTACGTGAAACTGGGGGAGGAACTTGCGCCAATATTGGCGTCAGCACAGGATGCAGCTGGAGCGGAAAAGGCAGCTCCTGCTTTAGAGGCTCTCCTGCCCCGCGTGATGGATTCAGGGCGTGAGCTGAAGTCCATTCCTACTCTCAGCGAAGAAGATGCGCGGAGGATCCGCGCAAAGTTTGAGCGTTCCATGCGCGAAACGTGGGGAAAGGTGTACGATGAAATCTACCGTTTGCAAAGGGTACGATGCTACGAGTGTGTTCCGTTTTTTCGTTCATTCAGTATTCTATGTTCACTGCTCGAAGGATAATAGCTGTGGTATTCTGGGTGGCGGCGTGCTGCATTGCCTCTGTTGCTGGTCAGGAACGCTTGACGCTACGGGAGGGAGATAAATTTACGGGAGAAAAGTTGCCTCTGAGTCCTGCAGAAGCGCATTTACGGACGGGAGTAGTCATGTTAGCGAAGTTATACAAATGCCTTGCTGATGTGAAGGATTCCCAGACCGCTCAGAGTGCTGTACCCGGGGTAGTGCAGGTTACGCGAGATTTGCAGACTTGGATCCAGACGCTGTACAGCATGAAGCAGAACACGGAGGAACAGGAAGCTATTGAGCGTGTTTACGTCCCAATTATTGAAAAACTCAATTCATACATTGAGGTGCAGGGGGAGCGTTTGTCGGCCGCAAATTATTATGGTTCTCAGGACCTCGCTACGGCACTGACGGCACTCTATGTTATGGCTCAGCAATGAAAAAATGCAGTCTTACTTATCTGTTGTTGTCGCTATTAGCATCCGAGGTCGGCATGTCAGAGATCACTACGGTGAAGGATGATGGAATCACGATTCGGGAGCAGGTGGCAAAGGCTGCTGATGGAGCGGAAGTCACCCTTCCAATGGGGGAGTATCATTTCTTCCCCTCAAGTTCCCCGAAGATGAACTTCTATGTATCGAACCATGACCAGCAGAAGGATATTCCTGTGGGGTTGCCCATTGTCAACAAGAAAAAACTTACGCTGGATGCGCAGGGAAGCACCTTCATTTTCCACGGCAAGATGCAGCCTGTGTTAGTGCTGGACAGTGAAAAAGTTCAACTGCGCAACTTCACGATACGCTACGCTGCTCCATTCTACGTAGAAGGAAAAATCACGAAAATAGCGGAGGGGAAAACGACGTTGGAGATACCGACCAAGCTTTTTTCATGGAAAGTAGAGAATGGAAAATTTCGCATCTTGCGGGAAGATGGTGAGGCCGGGGTTAATATGGCTCTCGCCTTTGAATCGGATGGCCCCATGGTGCCGCGCGATGGGAACGGTGATATGGGGTGGACCGATTCTGCCGAGCAGGTGGACAGGCAGCATGTGCGATTTGATACCGACGCAGGCAAAAAGGGACTCAAGGTCGGTCAGATCCTCGTGCTGCGCAACGGGATGCGTCCGCACCCCGCCGTGCTTCTCTATCGCGCGAAGGATACGCGTCTGGTGAAGATTATCTTCTCCGATAGCCAGGGGATGGGACTCTTGGCGCAGCGATCAGAGAACGTTACAATCCTGGGCGGAGGGTGCGTGCGTGCTCCGGGACGTCTCCACACGGTATCGGCAGATGCCACGCATTTTTCCAATTGTCGCGGTAAAATTTTCATAAAGGGAGCCCTCTATGAAGGCATGATGGATGATGCCATCAATGTGCATTCCACATGTTTGTCGATAGAGAAGGTGGAGAGTCCTACAAGTTTCATTGCGAAGTACATGCATCCTCAATCCATTGGGCTTGAGGTATTTGAAAAAGGCGAGAAAGTTCAATTTATCCGAGGCAAAACGCTGGAGAATCTTCGCCCTGAGGAGTGGGGCATCGTAGACAACGCGGAGATGCTCGATCCGACACATGTGCGTGTCACGCTTGAGAAACCGCTACCGGAGAGTATAGGCGAAGGCGATGCCGTTGAAAATGCCTCATGGTATCCTTCGGTGCAATTCATCAACAACACTGTGCGACACAATCGTGCTCGTGGGGCTCTCTTTAACACGCCCATGCCCGTACTGGTCAAGGGTAACAAATTTTTTCGTTCCCATGGTAGTGCCATTTTGTTGGCAGGAGATGCGCAGGGGTGGTATGAGAGCGGAGGGTGTCGGGATGTGAAGATTGTTCACAACATTTTCGATCACAATCTCACGGCAGGATATCAGTTCACGGATGCCGTCATTGCCATCTGTCCTGTTGTGCGCGACCTTGGCAATCAGAAAGAACGATATCATCGCAATATTGTTATTTCTGATAATAAGTTCCTTACGCACCGCGTTCCGATTCTTTCTATGCAGTCGGTAGAGAATATTACGTTCTCGAACAATAAGGTGAGGTGGGATGATAAATTTTTCTCACGAGGAAATGGGCAAGCCGTCCTTATCAAAGGTCCCGGCCCAGAAAGTAAAAATATACAGGATAATCTTTAACCAACACAACATCACCATGGCAACTATTCGTCCTTTCGCTGCAATCCGTCCTCCCAGACAATACGCCGAGCAAGTTTCATGCTTGCCCTACGATGTCATGAATCACGAGGAAGCCTGCCGCATGGCTGCGGGCAACCCCTCCTCTTTCTTGCACATCTGTCGGGCAGATATTGATACGAGCGAGGCCCAGATACACGATGATGTGACTTATGAAATGAGTCGACGCAATTTGGAGGAATTCCTTCGGCGCGGTTTTCTCGTGCGGGATGCGTCTCCCTGTTATTACATATATCGTCAGATTATGTGGGGGCGCGTGCAAACGGGCATTGTGGGCTGCGCGAGTGTGGACGAATACATGGACGGCACCATAAAAAAACATGAACTGACGCGTAAGGAGAAGGAACAGGATCGCATCAATCACTTTGATGCGTGCTCCGTGCAGACAGAACCTGTTTTCCTTGCTTACCGCAAACACGAGGGTATTTCCGCTGCCATGCGCGAGTGGATTAAATTTCACAGACCGGAGTACAATTTTACCAGTGAAGACGGTGTTACACACATCCTATGGCCGGTGGATGATCTTGCCGTTATTGAGACCATCCGCCGCGGTTTTGAGGAAGTGCCCGCCCTTTACATTGCGGATGGTCACCATCGAACCGCCTCGTCAGCTGCTGTATCCGCTATGCGCCGCAAGCGGTATCCGAACTACACAGGGCAGGAGGAGTTCAACTATCTGATGGCGGTCACCTTTTGCGATGAGGATCTCTTTATCATGGATTACAACCGCGTGGTGACAGATCTGAACGGGTATAGCGTAGAGGATTTCCTGCATCGTATTGGAGAGAAGTTCAAGGTAGTTCCCGCCAGTCAGAAGGAGCCGTTTGCCCCTCGTGCCAAACATGAATTCGGTATGTACCTCAACGCAATGTGGTACAGCATCACCGCGCGAGAGGGCACTTATGATGAGCAGCATCCCATTTGCAGCCTCGATTGCTCTATTCTACAGGAAAATTTACTAGCTCCCGTCCTCGGTATTAAGGATCCTCGAACAAGCCCGCGTATCGACTTCGTTGGTGGTATACGCGGGCTGACGGAGCTGGAAAATCGCGCCGGGGAAGCAGGCGTGGCATTTGCTCTCTATCCTGTAACGATGGACGACCTTTTCCGCGTGGCGGACAGTGGAGAAATTATGCCGCCCAAGTCCACGTGGTTTGAGCCTAAATTACGCTCCGGTCTCTTCGCGCACGAGATTGAACGCTGATTCGTTGCCTTTCTCCATGGCGAATTCTGCACGAGAAGATCTGTTGGAGCAGGAAGAAGATCCGCGTTACCTCAGCGAGCAGATACTCACCTACATTGGTAACAAGCGAGAGCTCCTCGATATGATTCTTGGTGCGGTGCGCCGGGTGCAAGCTCGTCTCGGCGGGCGCAAGCCGGTGTGCGTGGATTTGTTTTCGGGCTCCGGCATCGTATCACGTGCCCTCAAGGCATATGCGAGTGAGTTGTACGTGAATGACTGGGAGGACTATGCACGCGTCGTTGCTTCTTGTTACCTTGCGAATCGCTCGGAGGTGGATGAGAGAGCAATAAGACGCGCATGCGAGGAAATACACGCGCAAGCGCTTGGACAGCCCGCGCCCGGCGTCATAAGCTCGCTCTACGCGCCTCAGGATGACCGTGACATCCGTCCCGGAGAGCGCGTTTTTTACACTCGTCGTAATGCGGTCTACCTTGACACAGTTCGTGCGCTTATCGCGAAGCAACCGATGGAGATACAGCCGTTTTTGCTGGCTCCGCTACTCTATGAAGCCTCGGTACACTGCAATACAGGTGGAGTTTTCAAAGGATTTTATAAGAATCGCCGCGGGGTTGGACAGTTCGGAGGCGAGGGAAGGAATGCTCTCTCCCGAATCACGGGGGAAATATGCCTGAAATGCCCTGTGTTTTCACGCTTTGAGCAGCCGTATCATGTCTTGCAGTTGGATGCGCGCGAGGCGTTGCACAGCATTCCGCATGCCGATCTAATTTATCTTGATCCTCCTTACAATCAACATCCGTATGGGTCAAATTATTTTATGCTCAATCTAATTGCGCAGAGTAGAGCGCCCGATAATATCTCGAAGATATCGGGAATTCCGGTGGATTGGCGGCGCTCCGACTATAACAAGCGAGGGCGTGCGCGGGGAGAACTTTTTGCCTTGGTAAGAGAATGTGCTTCCAAATACATTCTTCTGTCGTATAATGCTGAAGGGTTCGTATCCCACGATGAATGGATGGAATTCCTCAGAGAAGTAGGCGATGTAAAGTGTATGAGTACGGGCTATAGCACGTATCGTGCGTGTAGAAATTTACGGACTCGTTCTCTTCATGTCAACGAATATCTTTATCTGATTGAAAGAAAATAAACGATTTTCCAGAAAACTTATGAAAAAAATACTCATACCGACAAAATTGGACAAGGCTGCCGCAGCAGCGTTGGTGACGGCAGGTTACGAGGTGGTACAGGACGATGCGACGCCACTGGCTGAGCAGGTTCCGGAACACCGGGACGCTGCAGGACTTATTGTCCGTTCTGAAAAAGTTCCGGCTGAGATTATTGATGCTATGCCATCACTCAAGTGCATCATCCGTGCGGGAGCCGGGTATGATAACATCGACTACGTCTATGCCCGCAGCAAGGGAATTGATGTGATGAATACGCCTGGGGCCAATGCAAACGCCGTGGCGGAGGAGGTGGTCGCTATGATTCTGGCGGCCTTCCGTTACGTAGTGCCGGCGGATGTGACCACTCGCGCCGGAGAATGGAACAAGAAGCAATACATGGGGCGCGAACTTACTCGCAAAACGGTTGGCATTCTCGGCCTGGGGAACATAGGGCGCATGTTGGTGAAGCGTCTGCAGGGTTTTGAATGCACGGTGCTGGGGTACGATCATTTCCTCTCTAAGCAGCGAGCGCTGAACATTGGCGCCACACCTGCCGAACTGGAGGAGATCTTTTCCTCTGCGGATGTGATTTCCATCCATGTTCCGGGTGGACCCTCCACGAAAAACATGGTGGACGCTAAGCTCATGGGCATGATGAAGGAGGGAGCGGTGTTGGTGAATTGTGCCCGCTACGGCGTGGTAGATGAGGAAGCTCTGCGCGACCTCAAAAAACAGGGGAAAAAGATATTCTACTGCACGGATGTTCACCCGAAAGATGTTGCGGCGATGCAACCGAGCGCTGACGTGGCGGACGTGATGCTACCGCATTTAGGCGCCAATACCAGGGAAGCAAACAAAGCCGCCGCTATGCGTGCCGCTTCACAAATGATTGCTTATTTTGCGGAGGGGGATACAAGTTGTGTGGTCAACGCAGAGATGCCCGCGGATCTGAACCCGGCGCATTTGAAGATGGCAGCTATGCTCGGCAAACTCTGTTACCTTGCGGCCGGCGGCAAAACGATCCGCAAGATTGAATGCACCTTCTACAACAATCTGCGTATTTATCGCAAGTGGTTTACTCCATGGATTCTGCAGGGAGCTGTTCCCGGCGCGGAGCATGGGCTTATGCCAGCTGCAGCGGAGACTTCTCTGCGCGAGCACGGGATTGAGTTTAAAGCCCGTGAGCCTATGGATGATAAACTTTATGATGATTCCCTCACACTCGACCTGTTTACCGAACAGAATGGGGAGCAGGTCTGCACCAGTGTGCGCGGCATGGTGGTCGATGGCGTACCGGTTGTTTCTCGCATTGATGCATTCAGTCACTTATACGCTGCGCTGCCCGGGCACACCCTTGTATTCCGCTATACGGATCGTCCAGGGGTGATTGCCACTATTGGAGGCATGCTCTCGGCAGAGAAAGTGAATATCGATAACATCGTCGCTCCGGCCGATGCGGCAAGCGGCGATGCTCTCGCGGTGATTAAGACAAACAAACCGGTGCCGGAGCAAGTGGTGCAGAATATTGCCGCCGCCATTCAGTCTAAGCTTGCTTTTGCCCTTTCGTTCTAATTTATGATGTCTGCTGCGGCTTCCTACGCTGTGATTCTGGCGGGAGGGAATGGAACGCGTTTTTGGCCGCTCTCCCGCACAAATCGTCCCAAGCAATTGCTGGACCTCTTTGGCGCCGGAAGCATGCTTTGCCAGGCTGTGCAACGCGTTACGCGTTTCCTGCCGGCGAATCACGTGTTCATTCTCACGAATGTGGCACAGCTTGAGGAAGTGCAACGACAGACGGAAGGGATGCTGCCGCGGGAGAATATCGTGGCAGAGCCTGCAAGGCGTGACACAGCGCCGGCAGTGGCGCTTGGAATCGGACTTATCGCAGCGAGAGATCCGGAAGCCACGATGCTGGTGATGCCGAGTGACGCGCTTATCGGTGATGATGCCGCATTTGCAGCTCTGGCAAAGGATGCGCTCTCGCTTGCTGCTTGTCAACAAGCGCTCATTACCATTGGTATACATCCCACATGGCCTTGTCCAAGTTACGGTTACATTGAACGTGGAGAAGAATTTACGGATGCCGGGGTATCCCACACCTGCTACCGAGTGGCACGTTTTTGCGAAAAACCGGATTCTGCTACGGCGGCGCAGTATCTTGAAAGTGGGGGGTTCTGCTGGAATGCCGGTATTTTTGTTTGGAGCGTTCCGTATGTGCGTCGACAACTTGCAACCTATGCTCCCCAGCTTGCGCAATTCGCCTCCTTCTTTGCGGACTCCGGCGCCTCGCGTGCGTACCTTGGTGAGCATTATGCGGCACTCACGCCGATATCCATCGATTTTGCTCTCATGGAAAAGGCGCCCTGCGTCTTGAACTTTGAAGCCACCTTTGAGTGGGATGACATCGGCTCCTGGATATCTATTGGTAAGAGACTCCCTCACGATGGGAAAGGTAATGCCGCCAACACCGGACACCTCGTCACGAAGGACAGTGTTTCCAACATCGTATACTCTACCATCCCTGCCAAGCAGGTGGCACTGCTCGGCGTTCACGATCTCATCGTAGTGGATACGGGAGATTCCCTGCTCGTAGCGCACCAGTCGCAGGCAGATGCCATCAAGGCGATTGTCTCTCAACTTCCGCCGAACCTTCTTTGATAATTCCACGCGTTATGTCCGTAGACTCTCCACATCCCGCTCTTGGCATTGATTACGGAACGTCTCGCATCGGCATCGCCGCCACGGACGTCTGTGGTATCCTCCCATATCCTGTGGAGAGTATTCCCGTGGGGCAGGGATGCAATCCCTTTATGCGCATTAGTGAGCTGGTGCAAAAACTTGGCATTCGTACACTTGTGCTGGGTTTGCCATTGAGGTTAGATGGGACGGAGGGTAGCGCCTGTGTGAAGGTTCGTACCTTTGGGGAGAAATTGCACGCCCAATTCCCGACTCTCCCTCTGGTGTATGTGGATGAATTTTGCACGACGGTGGATGCAAAGGAGAAATTGCACGCCGCCGGGAGAAAAGAGAAAGGCATGCGCACCATCATTGATCAGGCTGCCGCTGTGGAGATCCTTTCCAACTGGCTGAATGCCTGATGAGCCTCATTGGTCTTTCTCGAATTCAAGAGCGCGAAATTTCCAAATGTCGGTGCGTTTCTGCAGCGCATCCCAAATCAGGGCGCTCATCCCAACGAGCAGTAGTAGCCTCAATCCCGTGTCCAGCGGGTAATTTACAATGTGGTGCGCAGCTCCCACGCAGTTGCAGGTGAGGTCCAAGCCTCGTACCCATGCCTGCATGTAGAGGAGAAAAAAAACTAAAGTCATGATTCCTCCCCAAAAAGCAGCGCCCACATAAGCCTTGCGCAGCAGCAGACATATTCCGACGATAATCTCCATCGCTACTCCAAGGCTTGCCAGCGGAAGGGAGCAAAATTCCGGCAGCAGCCGACTGCGGGTCAAAAACTCCGCAGTCACGTCAAGCTGAGTGATTTTGAGCGCTCCGGTGACAATGAAGAACGTCCCAAGCCCAATGCGAAGCAGGGTGAGCAACAGGAAGAGTACGGCGGGCTTACGCATTTTAATTTAAACAAGAATGAGCGAGATCGGACAGTGATCCGATCCCATAATTTCCGGGTGAATCTGTGCCCCTTGCACCCTCGGCATCAGACTTTCGCTTACGCAAAAGTAATCAATGCGCCATCCCACATTCCTCGCTCGCGCTCCTCCGCGGAAACTCCACCAGGAATACGCATTCCTCGTGTCCGGATGAAGTCGTCGGAAGGTGTCGGCAAAGCCACTTTCAAGCAATTCGGTAAAGCCCGCGCGTTCCTCATCCGAGAAACCTGCGCTGAAATGGTTTGCATCCGGACGGGCAATGTCGATCTCTTCGTGCGCCACATTCAGATCCCCGCAGAAAATCACTGGTTTTTCCTTCGCCAGATTACTCACGTAGCCTCGAAAGGCGGCGTCCCATTCCTGTCGATACGGCAATCGCGCCAACTCATTCTGCGAGTTGGGAGTGTAGCAGTTGACGAGATAAAAATCCTCAAATTCCATTGTAGCGACGCGTCCTTCTGTGTCGTGCTTCGGCACACCAATACCGATGGATGTGCTCAATGGTTTCGTTCGGGAAAGAATTAGCACGCCCGAATAACCAGGACGGTCCGCAGGATTCCACAGGCGATGAGGCCAGGATGCAAGCCATAGTTCTTCCACTTGTTCCGGGCGAGCCTTCACCTCCTGCATGCAGAGCACATCGGGCGCCAGAGCATCCATGTTTTCCGCCAGCCCCTTACCAAGAGCTGCACGCAGTCCGTTCACATTCCAACTGACTAGTCTCATGTCTGAACGGCACGTTAGCAAAGATTAACGAAATTGTCAATATTTTACACGGTACAGTTACGGTGAGTGTATTAGCAATATGGTTGTCTCGATGAAAATGCGAGTACTTGCCAAAGCTGCGGGGAGGTGCTAGAATACGAGGCAGCTATGAAAGACCTCAAAATACTGGAGCAGGCTGTGGCGGAAGGGAAATTGCTGACGTCTTCTTTGGAAAACATCAAGTTGCTTTTGAATGGGACTCAGGATCCTGTGGCCCCAGCGGCGGTAGAGGAATTGGTGCAGAGGGAGCTGTGGGATGAGCTGAACAACCGTTTTTACAAGACACTTGCGTTTGGAACAGGTGGGCTGCGTGGGCGGACTATCGGAACAGTCGTTGCATCGGCAGAGCAAGGGGAAGGCGCGGAAAACGGACGTCCGCAGTTTCCCTGCGTGGGTACGGCGTGTATGAACTATTTTAACGTGGGGCGCGCCATGCGCGGACTCATCGAATACGTGCGCGGCTTTGTGGGTGCAGAGCGCAAGCCCTTGCTGGTTATCGGACATGACACGCGCCATTTTTCGCGTGACTTTGCAGAGTTTTGCGCTCGTGTAGCAATGGAGTCCGGATGCGATTGCGCGTTGTTTGACGGTCCTTGTTCCACGCCAGAAGTCTCTTTTGCCATCCGCGATCTGGATGCCGACACGGGTGTCGTTATCACAGCTTCCCACAACCCTGCACACGACAACGGGTTTAAGGCCTACTTTAATGATGGTGCGCAGCTCGTGGCTCCGCATGATAAAGGAGTGATCGACTGTGTGAATGCGTTGCAGAGTGACCGCTATGATCCGCTGCCCGTACAGCGACAGGGCAAGTTGATTGTGCTGGGGAAGGATATGGATATTCGCTTTATGAACCGCCTGAAGGGCATTATCCTTCGCCCGGAGGTCTTTGGCGCAAGTTCAGCCAAAGTGGTGTATACCAATCTACATGGTACCGGAGGACGCTGTATTGTGCCGCTTTTGCGGGAGTTGGGCTGCGAGGTGAGTACTGTGGCGGCGCAGGATGTGCAGGATGGTCGCTTCCCCACCGTGCAAAGCCCGAATCCCGAGAATGCGTCGGCGCTGGATATGGCCATTGCTCAAGCGAACGAAGAAGGTGCGGATCTAGTTATTGCAACTGACCCCGACAGTGATCGTATGGGTATTGCAGTCCGGGATGCGGTGGGTAGGATGCAGCTGCTCACGGGCAATCAGACAGGTTGTCTGCTTGCGTGGTACCGTTGCATGAGTATGTGTGAACTGGGGATCATTACCCCGGAGAATAAGCAGCGTGCCGTGATGGTGAAGACGTATGTTACGAGTCCGCTTCAGGATGCCATTGCCGCTTCGTATGGTATTGCAACGGTGAATGTACTCACTGGTTTCAAATACATCGCCGCCAAGCTGGGCAAGTACGAGCAAGCTCTTCCCCAGAAATTAAGGGTAAATTATCGTCGCATGGATGAGAAGGACACGCGTTCCCTGCGTTTGGAGCACAGCAAATACTTCGTTTTTGGTGGAGAGGAAAGCTATGGTTACCTCGCGCAGGATTTCGTGCGTGATAAGGATGCCAACGCCGCGGCTCTCTGCCTGGCTGAGCTGAATGCCTATCTTGTTGCGCATGGGAGTAACCTCATGGACTGCCTTAACAAAATTTATGCTCAATTTGGCTATTACGCCGAGGTCAGCAAGAGTCTTGTGATGGAGGGGGCTGATGGCGCCGCGAAGATTGCTGCTCTTACGCAGAGTTATATTGACCAGCCTCCCACTGAGATGGACGGAGTCAGGGTGATAGCGCATCGGGATTTTTCCAGCGGTGCAATCAGGGATGCGGAGGGAGACCCTGTGCCGGCAGAGAAACTGCTCTTCATTGATCTGGCTGATGGTCGCAGCTTTGCCGTGCGTCCCAGCGGAACAGAGCCGAAGATCAAGTTCTACCTCTTTGCTCACGGCAAACCTGGGGAGGATGTCAGCGCATCCAAAGCTGCTGTGCAGGCAGGTATGGATTCTCTTTGGAAGGCCATCTCGTCGGACGCTGAAGCCCGGCAGAGGTGAGAGAGTGCTTCGCACTAGTCGATCTTTTGTAGTTCAGTTGAGCCATCGCAAAGCAGAGAGAGACGATGTTTTCCCTCTGCGGAGTGACAGTAACGCTTCTCGTAGCGATTGCAAGGGGAACCAGTGGCGTCCCAGAAGTACTCGCGCAGCAGTGCGCCGTCATTCCCGTATTCGCATACTCTTTCTGCGTAGCCAAGCGCTTCGTTCACGCAGGGCAGTCCATCAGCGTCATTGAAGCATTCCCATTCCACTAGCCCGCCAGGTGATGTACGTGTGAGGTGTTCCGCGCAGGCGGTGGCCCGGCGGCATGGCGAGCCGCTTTCTTCGCAATACCTCTCACGGTGCAGCGTGCCATCGTGCGACGTTTCGGTGTAAACGCTGCATGCTCCGGTATTCGGCTGGTGCGCATGTTCCCCTTTTGCTGTGTACCAGGAAGTCACCTTGCTGTGGCCGTCTGTCGCATAAGCTGTCTGCTCGCGTGCGATGCCATGGACATTATTTGTTGGTACATTGTCAACCATGTTGGTGCGCGAGGAACTGCCGTGCGCATCATCGTAGTTGAAGATGATTTTTTGTTCCCCTCGGGAGTTCGTGACGGGGTTGCCCATGCCGTCTTTGTACTCGATTTCAAGCGGGCGCCCAGTGTCATCGTAGCTGATGCATTCCATGGCGTAGCCTGGCATACGAGGCATTATCGGCTTCCCTGCTCGATCCATGAACACCGTGCAGACGCGGTTGCCTTTCTCGTCGTAGCGAAAAACACGGGAATGCACGCCGGAGGCGTCAGCAGTCGGCGCGCCGGTAGCCGTGTAATTTGCCTTTTTTGTGATGCGTCCGTGGTCATCGTAGCTGATGCGTTGTTCCGCGACAGTACTGCCGGGCATAGCGCATGGACGACCGTCTGCGCAGACGTGTACCAGCCGTTCAAGGCGCCCGTCATTGCCATATTCAAAACGCAGGTGTGGGATAGAGATGGATGCAACGGGTGTGAGTTCATCTAATCCTGTTGGAGGCGTTTCGTCTGCGCTGTTGAAGAGACCACTGTAGCAGCGTACGGCCTGATATTCTGCATCTCTCGTGACGGAATGAAAAATCCCCATGCCGAGCACCCCGATGAGCAGACCCAGTGCGGCTAGTGTTCCGAGATACCCCCACGTGAAGCGCAGAAGGGAGTGGAATCGCTGCTTGAGGTGTTCAAACATAACGTATCGAAATAAGGAAGTTGGTAAATCTGCGCAGAGTGGACTCACTTGTTCCCCTTACCCGTTGAATAACGTTTGGAGAAGCAGAGAAGCCAACTTCACTCTACGCGGTTACGGAATATATTTTCAGCCGCCCTTCTCTCAAATTTCCTCAGCCCCGTCTTGTCATTGACATGGTATGGTGCTATAGTGGGAATCATGAAGCGGACACTAGTGAAATACGCTTTAAATGCGGAGGAAGCGATGGATGCAATTTGTGTGGAGGGATGGGTGCGCACGCGACGAGATGCAAAGACTTTTTCTTTTCTGGAGGTGAATGACGGCACTTCGCTGGCGAGTATCCAAGTGGTGATGGATGAGGGCGTGCCTGGCTACGAACACATTGCGCAGATGGGTACCGGTGCAGCTGTTCGTGTGGTAGGAGAATTGGTAAAAAGCCCCGGTGAACGCCAGAAGTGGGAGATCCGTGCGAGCCGTGTGGAGATTCTTGGTACAGTAGGTATCGATTACCCATTGCAAAAGAAGCGTCATAGTCAGGAGTTCCTGCGTACAGTGCCTCATTTGCGCCCGCGCACAAATTTGTATGGTGCAATTTTTCGAATGCGCTCGCGTGTAGCAGCGGCTGTGCATCGCTTTTTTTGTGAGCGCGATTTTGTGTGGGTGCATACCCCCATCATCACAGCATCCGATTGCGAAGGAGCAGGGGAGATGTTCCGTGTCACCACCCTGGACCCGCTGTCGGGGAACGAGAGCTATGAGAATGATTTTTTCGGTCAGCAGACGGGATTGACGGTGTCGGGGCAGTTGGAAGGGGAGGCTTTTGCTTCTGCCTTGAGTCGCATCTACACTTTCGGTCCTACTTTCCGCGCTGAAAACAGCAATACACCGCGTCATGCCGCCGAATTCTGGATGATTGAGCCGGAGGTTGCGTTTTGCGATCTGGACGGAGATATGCAGCTGGCGGAAGATTTTCTGAAGTACGTGTTGGATGATGTGTTGAGCGACACGAGTGGTGACTTCGATTTCTTTTGTCATTTTGTGGATTCCTCCCTCAGGGAACGCCTTGAGGCAGTGAGGCGTGGAGCCTTTGTGCGGTGCAGCTATACGGACGCTATCGAGCTCATGCAGCGCAGCGGCGAGAAATTTGAGTTCGCTCCTCATTGGGGGATGGACCTCCAGACAGAGCATGAGCGTTTTCTTGCCGAGAAATATTTCAAAGCTCCTGTGATCGTCTATGATTATCCGCGTGAGATCAAAGCTTTCTACATGCGTCGAAATGACGATGGCCGTACCGTGCGTGCCATGGATGTTCTCGTGGCTGGTGTCGGTGAGTTGATGGGAGGTAGCCAGCGTGAAGAACGAGTTGACCTGTTGCTGGATGCCATGCGTAACTCTGGTATGAAGGTGGATAGTTATGCGCATTACATTGATTTGAGGCGTTTTGGTTCCGTCCCCCATTCTGGTTTCGGCGTTGGTTTTGAACGCCTGCTCATGTTTGTGACCGGTGTACAGAATATCCGTGACGTTTTGCCCTACCCGCGTACTCCACGTAACTGTGGCAGTTGACGAAGATAACGTAAATTGTAACCGTGATGATTGGAGGATGGATTGTAGCCGCTAGTGCCGAGAGGGCAATACATCAATTATTGCTTCAGGGGGAGGGAAGGAGGTAACTCTATTCTGTCTTTTTTGCTCATCTTGAGTGATGTATGTTTGATGTTGCCTTTTCCTTCCTGAGGCATCAAGCTTTCGGAAAATTCCCTACCCTCCTTTTTTACCTCCCTTCGGTGACTTTATTTTTGAGGCATTGCGGAGGCAATGCGGCGGTTATAAAAAACTGATTGTCTCAAATTTTAGGCTTGCTATTGCCTGAGTTCCCTTGTAAACTAGCCGCACGCCCGTTTCACGAGGTCATTAATGGTGGCTATAGTTCAGCGGTAGAGCATCAGATTGTGGTTCTGAGAGTCGTGGGTTCGAATCCCACTGGCCACCCTAGAAATAGGTATTTTGGTGTCTGGCAGAAATTGTAAATGACTGACAGACGCTTTTTTTTATCTCGGCAAGCGGCTGGGGGTGTGGTAAAGGTGGGTCAGAAAAAAAGTCCCGCAGTCTTGGTGAAATCTACATTCAACACGATTATGATCTGGGCTGAAGATTGCGCGGCATGATATGGAGAGGGAGCGAGGGGAGGCGTACACGGAGGAGGAGTGGGCTGCTGTGAAGGAGAGGCTGAGCAGCCCGGCGAACCGGACGCGGCTGAGGAGTGAGCAGAAGAATGGGAGGCGGCGCAG
>CANQGG010000022.1 GCA_947601655.1 uncultured Akkermansia sp. | reverse complement strand
AACTCGCCAAATTTCCTACATGGTACACGGTACATCGGTACATGGTACATCTCAAAGCCTTTCCGGTTCCAAAAGCGTGTCGTTTCAGAAATTTGCCTTGCTTTCGCTTCGCAGTTTCGCGAGCAAAGCTCGCCAAATTTCCTACATGGTACACGGTACATCGGTACATGGTACATCTCAAAGCCTTTCCGGTTCCAAAAGTGCGCCGCTTCAGAAATTTGCCTTGCTTTCGCTTCGCAGTTTCGCGAGCAAAACTCGCCAAATTTCCTACATGGTACACGGTACATCGGTACATGGTACATGAACATCATTCCCTTTGTTGCTTCACTTCTCTCAAATGCGTTTGCCCTGTACAAACAATGTGCTTGCAATGGGGCGGAAGATTTGTAGAATAAACGTGGAAGTTCATGGGTAAACTTGACAGGATCACGTTGCGGGGGTATCGCTCCATACGGTCTCTTGAGAATTTCGAACTCAGAGATGTCAACGTGTTTGTCGGTGCGAACGGGGCAGGAAAGAGTAATTTCCTTTCATTTTTCTCTCTCTTGCGCTCCGTGATGTCCGGTACGCTTGAGTCATTTGTGAACCGGCACGGAACATCTGATGATTTGCTATATAACGGTCCTCAAGTGACGGACTGCATTTTTGCGCAGATGCATTTTGGAGTCCGTGGCTACCGTTTCCGGCTGGTTCCCACGGTCAATCAAAAATTGGTTTTGACTGACGAGGCTTGTCACTCTCAAGCCGCGCAGCATGACTGGCGGAGTTTACCGCAGACAGGCGATGGTTCCTCTGCCCTTGTTCAGGAGGTTCGCTCTTGGAGCAATGATCCGAAGTATAGCAATCCTGTGTATGAAGCCATCAACTCGTGGCGCATCTACCACTTTCACGATACGAGCATTACTGCCGGCATGCGGCGTTATGCCATCGTAGAAGATAAGGAGCTTTTGCGCGAGAATGCCTCCAACATTGCTCCTCTCCTCCTGCACATGCGGACTTCAAACCGAGAGCAGTATGAATCAGTCGTAAGATACGTGCAAGCCCTTATGCCGGCCTTCGAGGATTTCATCCTCACTCCTCAAACAGTCCGCAATGGGGAGCAGTGCGTTGTTCGTTTGGATTGGAGGCAACGCGGCTCGGATTATCCAATGCCTCCCTATACTCTTTCGGATGGTACGATACGCTTTATCTGCCTGGCTGCAGCTCTACTTCAGCCTGAACCACCGGCCGCCTTGATAGTCGACGAACCGGAACTGGGTCTGCATCCGGAGGGAATCAACCTTCTGGCCGAGTTGCTGAAATCTTCTTCGAGGCAGACCCAGGTTATTGTGGCCACACAGTCTCCCCTCTTGTTGAACCATTTGAGCGTGGAAGACGTTGTTGTGGCTCGCTGGCATGAGGGAGAGACTGAATTCGAGCGCTTGAATGAGGAAGATTATCGACAGTGGCTGGATGACTTCTCCATCGGTGATCTGTGGGCAAGGAATGTGATAGGCACAGGGAATACAACCCCATGAGCAGTCCCACAAAACGTGTGCATCTCATCGTAGAAGGGCAAACAGAGTTACTCTTCTGCCGGGATGTCCTGGCTCCGTACATGGGAGAGAGAGGAATCATTTTGACGACATCTTTAATCAGTAAGCCCGGATCAAATGGCGGAGACGTCAAATTTTCACGCGCTCGGCGGGATATCTTGAATCATTTGCGGGAAAAGAGTGCTCCCATTGTCAGCACGATGGTAGATTACTATGGCATTAAGGAATGGCCTGATTTAGAGAAGGCTCGAAAATGCTCCGTTCCTCAACAAATTGCCGACATATTAAACGAGGCTGTCCGCAGGGAAATCTGTGAAGATGACGCTGCACGAGGCTGCCGTTTTGTCCCGTACATCTCCATGCATGAATTTGAGGCCCTCCTTTTCAGTCGCCCGGATGTGCTGGCCATTCACCTGGGGGTGAAACAGAGCGAAGTGGACGACCTCGTCTCAGACAGCGGAGGCTCGGAGTACATCAATTCCGGACGAGACACCGCTCCTTCCAAACGCATTCTAAAGTGGTGCCCCTCTTACAAAAAAACCATAGACGGAATTGCCATTGCCAAAAAAATAGGCATACCGACCATGCGTAATGCTTGCCCTCTCTTTAACGAATGGCTCAATGCATTGGAGGCTCGTTAGCCTGGGAGATAACCATATCGAGGTTGTAAAGCGGAACACATTGTAATGGCGGTAGTTGTTCGGAACTTCTGGGTAACTAACTTTCTTGCTCAGCGCCCCTCCTCAAATATGTTCCTTGTCCCCATGGAGGTGAGTAGTTCGTTGAACAGTATTTTCGTGGCTACCGTCTGACTGGTTGTGGGGGTGCTCTCCGCATACACAGTAATCCAACACGCCCGCCTTGAAGAGCATCGCGGCTTCTTCCTTTCTCCCCGTCAGGCTCCACCCCTGGGCTGGATTGACCAGGAAACCGATGCCGGTTCCGTCTCCACCCTTTGGCGCAATGGCATTTACCTCTTCCTCATGGGACTCCTTCCCATTCTCCTCGCCGGTTACCGCTTCCGCCGCATCTGCCGCGGAAATGATACCCGCATCCGCTTTGCTTTTGGTTCGTTCTGATCGCGCGATTCAGATACTATCTCCCACTTTTTTCTTTAGCCATTCTATGGCCATACCGCAAAAAGGCGTAGGATTTTTGAGTAAGGAATCCAGTACTTTGAGCATTCCGACTTGATAGAAGAATCCCGAGGCAACTTCTTTGTATCTCAGTAAGTACAGCTTTACGATTTTGCGGTAATGACCTCTCGCGACAGTTCAGATTTAAGGCAAACTTTAGCTCGTTGTCCAATTTCTGATCTTTAGCGCGTATTGTTCCGTCGTATTGATAATAAAGCTGGGAAATAATTGTTTCATTGCAGGGATTTAGTTGTATTACCTTGTCCTTCTTACTTGCATCACATGTAAGAGCCTTTTCGTTGCCACAACCACGGTTTCCTGAGCAAACGGCATGCATATTTTTGTACTTGAGATCCATAGCTGCCTGCCTCTTTCCATTGCCCGGATGCTGTGGATAAAAGTGCTCAATCGTCATCGGTTCCTGGAGACGTTTTTCCGCGGCTTTTTCTGGTATGCGGCAGGTACAATAGGCACACAAACCGTGTTGCTCTGTACACAGAGCCGCAAGTAGGGCTTTCTTCACCTTCCCAGGCATGTTCCCGTACTCAGAATCTGCCTGATTCCTAAACTCCTGAAATTCTCTTGGTTCCTCTCCCTTTCGGATGTAAATCATGGCAAACGTTCCAACTGTAAACTTACTCGGCAGGAGGTTACCTCCGTATCGTCTTCTCCAACCTCAGAGGACAAGTCATCCAATATCTTTTCAGCCATTTCATAGTCTTTTTCGTCCATCCTGCTGTAATAGTCAGCAAATTTCCGTTTGATGGGCTCCGGGCGTGTGGAAACATCCAAAATTTCCCTCATGATCGAATTGACATCCCGACCGTAGGGTTGAACGCTCTCCCGCTGCACCTTCCCGTTCTCTAACACAACTAGGCGCCCTGTTGGGATGGAGTGAATGACAGCTGGAGCATGAGTACTTACGATAAATTGGACTTTTGGGAAAAACGCCAGCAGATCCGGCAGTATCTTGTGTTGCCATGCCGGGTGCAGGTGCAAATCAACTTCGTCAATCAGTACGACACCAGGGGTTTCTTCTAATATTCGGTCAAAAAGTTGAGGATTGAGCATCGACATCCGATAAGCGATGTCGGCAATCAGACTGATAGCGCTCTTGTAGCCATCGCTTAGCTGATCAAGAGAGCTTACTAACCTCTCGCCCGTGGGGGTGGTGTATTGAAGTTCAATTTCCAAGTTGTCAAGATTGAAACGCACATCAACCCCGGTAGCTCCGGTCAGAGCTTGAAAGCACCTAGCCATGACTTGTTTGACAGCCATGTATTCCGGACTAGCTTTCCCATTCTGTAAATCTCGAAGCGTCATTTTACGAAACCACTGTAGCATCAACTTATTATTAGCCGACGCGTCCAAGCTGTCGAGATAACCGTTCAAGCGAGAGGTTTTCTCAAGTGGGGCTTTTTGTTTTTCTCTCATCTGAGCCCATAAACGTCCCGTACCGTAATAGGAAATAATCGGTAAAACTAAGTCGGCGTCTCCCCCTGCCACGCGCTTGGCATAGAAAGCAGATACTCGTCTGAAATGATCTGAATCCACTGTCACCGTGTGTCCCTTTGCGCTTCGCAGAACCCGCGTCCATTGAATGTGCTCCTCTCTCAAATCTCCTTCTGCTTCAATGGATACAGGATACTGAGCCTGCACATCAATACCACTGCCTAATGAGTAACAGACATTGCGGGCATCCTCCTTCCGGATGCCAAAAGTCTTCATTTTCAATTCAGACATCAATGTTCCGGCGGCAACAGTGACAGCATCAAGAATTGCGGATTTACCCGCGCCATTTTTTCCAACAAGAACCGTCAGGCGGTCATCAAACGTGACCGTCAGTTCTTCAAAACACCTAAAGTTTTTTACCGTGATCCTTGCAATTCTCATACAAAATGGAACGATGTGACTCATTCATTTTACCTTGAGAAAAGCTATTTGCAAGGACAAATTTTCATTGTCACATTATCGCGTAACATTGCAAAATTCAATGCAACAAGTCAATAGAACAAAGGTGAGTATTGCCCCAAATAGCAGGTCTATTCTCCTTCCCAAGAGGGAAGACCTTGCCGGTTCCAAAAGCGCGCCGCTTCAGAAATTTGCCTTGCTTTCGCTTCGCAGTTTCGCGAGCGCAGCTCGCCAAATTTCCTACATGGTACACGGTACATCGGTACATGGTACATGAGCAAACGCATTTCAAATGCGTTTGCCCTTCCCCTTATCTCAAAAAGAACTCCAGTAGGTTGTTCCTTATTTTTCGCCGCAAGAGCTTGGTGCGAAACGGCAGCGCGCAGAGATTGGCTAGGAAGCGGTATTTTCTGTACCTCCTGTAGAGTTCCTCGATCCTTTTCCGTTCTGCGTCCTCAGTCGGCGCCTCCTGACGAGGATCCACATAGTCGTGGTAGAGGCGTACCCATTCTGCATGCGTGTAGCAGCTCTGAAACGCTTTGGGGTGGATACGCATGGAAAACGCCTTCTTAGTAGGCTGCACATTAAACTGCTCAAAATCAAGGAAGATGAAGTTCGAAGCGAAATAGCGTTCCGTTTGCTCAATGCTGACCGGACGGCAATCATTGTAAAATTGGCAATCAAAGGGGTGCCCGCCCTTCAGCAGGCAGTTGATGAAGATGTATTGCTCCGGCACGTATTGGTACTGCATGATATCTTTCATGTTCCAATACGCCTGCTCATGCGTCATCAGGGGTATATCAAAGAGTTTCAGCAGATCCTCCGTCCGCCCGAAAAATACCAGATCCGACGGGTGGAGAGGGTATGGGAGCTCCGACCTCGGGTTTCTGGCATAATAGCAGCAACTCAGTACTTTGTGCTTGAACACGCGCCATTGCTCATCAACTTGAGGGTATCGATCGTAGTATCCAAGGAAGCTGTTCCCTGTCAGGAGGAAGTCCGAGCGTATTTTCAGAGTATACGGAGTCTGCACCTCCCTGAGACCCGCCAGCGTGTTCACAATTTGCCGGTTGATATTGTTCTCCTTCTCCGTAATGCGGTCTTCGTAATGATAGCCGCCAGGATCCCTTGAGACGATCACTTGATCGCATGTACGCACTGTTTCCGGCACCTCCGGATCACACGTCGAATAAATGATCTTCGCCCCAGGCAAATTCTCTCGCACACTCGCAATAACCTGCTCCGTTACTTCACTGTAGTATCCTCCTTGGATGACGATCGTTAGTTGGTTAGGTTCCATAGTTCTTATTTTTTCAAAGGGAAAATGCCTCGCAGAATTTTACACACGATTCTCGTAGAATAGTATACCACGGAGAGCGGTTCTCGGAGCCAGCGCAAAGAAAAAAGTACGCACCTGTAAATATTAAGAAGAGGACTAAGTAAGAATGCACAATGCTTCCGCAATTTCACCATATCCTGCGTAATGCCAAATTTTTCTCTCCAACAATATGATAGTGGGAGGACATAGGCCTCATCACAATAATTTTTATAAGCTTTAAGCCAATTCTTGCCAAGCCATGCACCACATGATGTATGAGAATAGGAATTGATATTCTTCCACTTATAGTCTTTTTTTTGTATAACAATGCCCCAATCTTTGATGCTTTTAAATAAAAAATTATTCACTATAAATCTATCTGATATTTCCTGCGTAGTTTTACTCCAATCCAGACGATCCTGAAAGGAAAACGATTTAATTTTTTTTCGTGTGTTTTGGTATGTAATATACTGCTCAGGTGACATTTTCCACATTCGATTTGGCCATATATCTACATCTTTATTATGAAGGTGAAAGAGAAAATAATGTGAAAAATCAGGCTCTGTCACCTTATTAATTTTAAACAACTCCCTCATATCTTCTTTCAGTCCCAGATAACACCAATCTGACACGTGAAATGGCGTGTAATATTTCCTATTTGCCCTGTTTTCATATTGTAAGGAAAACATCTCATATGAAAAAATTCTTTCAGAAAAAAGACAATATAATGGATCTCTCTTCTCATAGTTATCTCTAAAATTCAAAATATTGGAATTCACAACTAACATATCACTACGTATGACTAAAACATATGCTCTACTCGCACCCAAGACTCCCTGAGAAGCTGAGACTATAATTTTATTAATGTTATTATATTTTTCTTTTTGATGTTCAAAGAAATAGGACTGTGGCTCCCGATTTAAGATTACACTGTCGAAATCCAAACCAGTTAACACGGAATTTTCCCACGTTGAAAGTACTATCTCTGCACGGGAAAAATTCTCTCTGATACTCTCGAGACATGATTTTGTTTCATTACACACATTACCGTAGACTACTACAGAGAGGCTGTCTGAATTAATATGCATAATCATTTAAGATACTTTTTCCTGAAAGCACGCCGATTTTGTTTCCCCAGCAAGAATGACGCAATTAATCGCACAAAAAAATTATAACACTTACGTCGTCGCAATTTCCTTTTAGACTTTTGACCAATGTTTCTAATTTCATCTTCCAATTTTGTAATATGTGTGCGCGCATATACAGAGTCACAATCGTTGTATCCCCACGACATTCGGAGCATGCGTCTTAATTTATTAGAATATTCCTCGTGAACTTCGGGGATATGTTGACAGGGAGAAAAATGATCAGATAAAATATCTGCCCAGAACTTAGGTTGCCAAAAAGTTTTATAAATGGGGATAAACGTATCGGATATTTTGTACTGTTCACTCCCATAATCGTTGACAAACATAAAAGGTTGTTTGTAATAATACTTAATCTCCTTCCCAAAGAAACGTGCCTCATATAGGGAACCTGAGGATATTGCCAAGCATTTCCTGATATTTGTAGAGGCAAGTAAATCATAGAAATCAATATCAAGAGGATACAAAATTTCGGCTTTCCTGATAGTTCTAATGAATTTGATCACCTCCTCGTTTCTGTTGACAGGATGGATCTTAAAGTACACATGGTCGTAGGACTTGATATCGTCTAAAAATTCATCCCTAAAATCAAAAAAATTTAACATACTATTTCCTCGGATCAGAGAACAATCAACATTTGATTGTGCAAAGAAGACACACGAATTCTCCTTGACACGGATTCTACGACACCATTCGTTGAGTCTAGCTTCTGCCCTGAGAATACTCGCATGCTGCATGAACAAAAACTCATCTACTTTATATTTCAATATTTTACTATAAACCCTTTCCTCATTTGATGCCATTCCAAAAAATATGTCATCCATGTACCGTACAGGATGCCACATCATCTTAATATAAGGGATATTCAGTACATCGAAAGCTTTTTGTAGCAGTGGATGAAGTTCAAAAGCAATGATGAAGGAATTTTTGAAACTTACATTAACGATGTCAAGTAATTTATCACAGACGTCAGCATTGTATAATTCAAACCACCCCTCCTTGGGAATGTCATGAAAACGATAACAGTGAAATATCTCTCTCTTAATATTTTCAAGTTCATCTCTTCCAAGTTCATCTACACACACATTTACTGCCGCCTTGATAATATTCGAAAACACACTATCAAACCAACCTTGGTTGATAGAGAATCCTTTTTTGTACCTGAGGACTTCGGCTAAAAATCTTATTTTCATCTATTTCTCCTTTTTATTTGAAAAAAATCAGCAATAAAGCATAGGATAAGATCCAAGGTGGGAAAGACAATATAATTTCTTTTACATAATTTTTTATATTCTTTTTTCCACATATAATTTGTATACAGACCTTCTCGATCAACAGGTGGCATTAAGAATTGGTAGATATTATATTTAGGCATTCTGATGTGTAACTGCTCCTGATCTGCAACGTAGAAATTATTTACAATGACATTTCTCGACAAAGAAACATTTGTAGAATTGATGTCTAGTTTGTCCTTGCAATTCAAGGCTAAGTGCTTCGAACAACAAGCTATAGTAATATATGATTCAGGAGAGAATCGCCACAAACGATTCATATGGGAATCTTCAAATCTTCCGCGCCTCTGAGGTTTATCACGAAAGTATTGAGAAAATCCCGGCTCCTCTGTAAGAGGGATATCAAACAATTTATACACATCTTCCCTGAAACCAAAATAAAGCCAATCAGACACGTGAAATAGGGCAGGCAATACTTTTCCCTTATTGTAAAAAAAACGCCTCGAATATATTGAACATACAATAATTCGTCTCTTAAAAATCTTGTATTGTTCAGAAAAAGCATATGATCTCCTGAAAAGTTTTAAGATATTGTTACTGCATAATATAATGTCTGAACGCAGCTTTAACACATACGTTCTCTGTGCAAGCATAACCCCTTGGAACGTAGAAACTATTTCTCGATTACAATTATTGATACCTCGCCCATTTCTTGAGCAATCTGCTCCTCCGGGATCCCTGTTAAACACGACTTTATCATAATCCAATCCTTCTGTGTTACTCTCCTCCCAGGTCGAAAGAATAATTTCAGAATCAGGTAAATGTTTGCGTATACTTTCAAGGCATCTTTTCGTATAATTAGTATCAATATTTCCTTGTACGACAACGGAAACATCCTTGCTTGTTATTTTAGGAAATTTCTTCATTTTTGGAAAAAATATTTTTAATCCTATAGAAAAAAAGATACAGAAAAAGACGAAGAGAAAACCTTTGAGTAAAACTCTTGTACAATTTAAAGAAATTGTATCTCCCAATTCCCCATTTATGATTTCCAAACTTGCTTTTTATCCCGATTTCGGGAAAGTCAAGTACGATGAGATTATTAACAAGATACAACATATTTAATTTACATTGTGAATCAGTAACCTCATAACATGAATTTGGTATTTCTATGTTTGCCTTGCAAAATTTTAACGCACCAATCCACAATTGCTGTTCGCATGAATATCTGGTGGAGTAATTCCACGGATTTGGGCGATTTCTGTTTTCTTCTCTACGGAAAAAAGTAAGATCCGAGTACGTCATGAGAGACCCATTATACAGTCTCAATAAATCTTCCGTTAACCCAAAGGCAAATATATCTGATACAAAAAAAGGAAATTTCCTTGTTCCTGTAATGAATTTCCCAACCAACACACGCTCTCTAAATAAGGTATAGTTTTGATCTCGATACCGCATAATTTTACTATTACGACAGTATTCGCTAATTAAGCAATTACTGGTAAATATGAGATCGGATCTAGACTTTACGGCATACTTTGTTTTAACATGTAGTAAACCATTATAGACTTCGTTTCTCTGTTTATTGAGAGTGAAACGTTTATTTTTGGGTGAATTATCTAAATGAAACCACTCATTCAAAAAATATTCTTTTTTTGCCTTTGTTTCAACTATTTCATCACAGAATTCGTAAATTTCTGAAGTATCTACTCCCTCTTCTATCGATAATATAATCTGAGCCCCCGGATAATATGTTCGTATACTTCTCAATACTTTAAGTGTTACAGATTTTATTATCTTGCCGTGTATACAAAAACTTATATCCTTCAAATTAATCATACAGTCTCATATTTTGTGCTTGTCCCTATAAAGCTGGGCAGACAACCTATTCCACGTCCTATTTCTAGATGTGATCTTGGCAGGTGCGCCTACACTAATCGTATGACATTCACTTATATCTTTGCTTACGATTGAATGCGCACCTATAATATTATCGTTAGCAATTTTTACTCCCTTGAATATCATACAATATGGAGCGAGCCATACATGATCTCCTATTTCAATATTTTTTCCATAATTAACAGGACACTGGGTACTTAAATCAATAATGGCGTGGGAGTCTGTGCACATTAAGGAAATGTCATGACTAAACATACAATCTCTGCCTATTTTAATCATCAGATTACATTCGCATTGCATTGGAAATTCAACTCCCTCACACGAGAAATCTTCTCCAATTACAACTACACTCCCGGGCCGAGTTTTATAGATCTTTAAGTTTTTGATTGAAAATTTGCTTGAAGCAATTTCCACATAAGAATTATTCCCCATATCTATATGGCAATTGACAAAGGTAGGTAAAGGTTCATATAATTTTACGGAATTATTATATCCATAAAACTTAATTTTAAGTCCCTTTATCTTATTGGGATGAATTTTCTTTACTTTATTTTTACTTATAAGAATCACTTGATTAGTCTCACGAAGAAAGAATCTTCTTCGGAATTCTTTTCGTCGGATTTTGCCGGGAATAAAACAGCTCAATAACCTAATGAATTTTCTTTTCATTTCTTTACAATTTATTCTAAGCCGTTAAAGAAGTGAAGAGGCTTAAGCTGGCATAATCCCAGTGTGAAAAAGCAGAATAGAAAGCAGCACAGGAACTTGATAAAATCCAGATTGTGGAGTCGCGTGGTCGGCATAGGGGTCAGTTTCCTTCCAGATAATTCTCAAGTTGCTCGGGGGTGCCGAGGCAGTCAAAGTCGTTTTCGGTGATGTCATGGATGCCGATGCGCAGACCGAAGCGGACGGCGTAGTTGAAGACGCTGCTCATATAAAACTCCCCCTTCTCACGCGTGCCGTAAATGAGCGGCTGAAGGGCGCAGTGGACGAAGTCGCAACCGCGTGCGAACAGGTAGGCGCCGGAAATAGCGTGGGAAGAGACAGGCTCCTTCTCGCGTGTGGCGGTCACCAGTCCCTGTTCATCCACGGCGGCATACGAAAAACAGGACTGCTGAGAAGGGAAAGTGAGGAGGCTGCCATCCAGTCGACGCTCAACGGCATTCTGCACGAAGGCCGCAAATACACCGGGATGGTAGATAGTGTCCGAGTCCGCAAAGACGACGGGCAGCATATTGTCAATGATGCGGTGCGCCGCAAGAGCGGTGCAGGAGGCGCCCTGGGTGAGCTCTTCCACGCAGAGAAAGGCTACAGGGAAGCGCTCGGCAAGGCATTGCAGAAGCTCGGGATGCTGCACCTCAAAGGCGCGCTGAATGATCAGCGTGTAGTGCGCATTGGGGCAGCGAAGCCCCTCCAGCACGCGCTCAATCATCATCCTGCCCTGTACATCGATAAAGGGCTTGGGCAAGGAGAAGCCCGCCGACGAGAATCGGCTGCCGGCTCCGGCCATGGGGACGACGACATTGAGCATTTATTTTTCCTTGGCTGCAGAACTGAGCGTTTCCTCTGTGATATCCTCCCAGTTGTCCGCAAAACGGAAGGCACGGTCATCGATCATCACATCCGCATTGGGCTTGCCGAAGAAGATCTCATCGTATTCAATGCCGTTTTTTTCCAGCCAGTCAAAGGTGATTTTGCCGACGTTTTTGAGAGCCTTGCCCACGTTGTGACCGGTGGAGCCCATGTTACGCGCGGTCTGGATGACGATGGTGTGACCGGCGCGCCGCAGGGCGCGGATGCGTTCCGCCGCGCCTGGCTTCACCTTCACCTCGGCATAAGTCTGCCCCTCCTGCCGGATGTCGCAGATGGTGCCGTCCAGATCGATGCAGATGCGTAGTTTCTTAGTCGCCATAGAGAACGTGGTTGAGCTTTTGGATTGCAGTGAGGTAAAACGCCTGCTGGCGGAGCTCGTCATCCCTGTGCAGCGGGATGATCGTCAGGAAAATCAAGGCCTCGATGAGCTTGATGTCCCGGACATCATAACCGTACGACTGAATGATCTCATCGAAAGCGGAAGTCAACTCGTCAGAAATATGCGGGGATGAGACGAGGAATTCGTATCCGCCTTTTCCGTCCTGGTTGAGTTTGAAAAATCCCGCCACGATAAAATCATAGAGCCCCACCACGCTGTGCCTGAGTTTGGCGATATCGTAGCGAGGGTCGCCGTAGATCGTCTGCGTATCCCTGAAGCGACCGCGCGGGTCGATGAGTTTGAAGATGTAATGCAAGGGGTCGAACAGAATGTTCGAAAAGCAGTAGTCGCCGTGCACAATGGTGCGCTTGTCGTAGCATAGGAGACGGCGGATGCTTTCCTCCATTCGCCCGCGAAGCTGCAGGATATTCTTGTATGGTGCGCCGTTGATGATAAGCGTATCCTCCTGCATCATTTCATGCACCCTGGGGGCGCAGCGGGGGATGTCCTCCAAACGCTGGCGCGTTTTAGTGACGTAGATGCCCTCCAGCTCGCGCGGGTCACTCGGTTCTGTGTATTGTTCGAGCGTACGGTGCACCTTCATGAGCGACTCAATGATCCGGTACCAATCCTCATAATTGCCCGAGCCGTACAAGAAGGATTCCGCCAGGCTGGTGTAACCGTACATCTCCATCTCCACACTCACCCGCTCTGCCGTCTCTTCCACATGGAAAATGCGAGGCACGTACACCGCCAGCTCCGGCGGCAGGGAGCGATACCAGTTCACCTCATCGAGAAGTTTCTGCTTTTTGGCAGAGATCTTTGTGATGGTGCCCCGCACGGCATCCACTTCGAGATTGTTGAATTCCCTCGCTGAAAAAAGCTCCAGGCGAGCCTGCACCATCCCGTTGATATTGCTGAAATCGTACCACTGCTCCGTGGTCTTGATGAGGATGGGGCGTTGCAAATTGTAGAGCGCCAGGATGCGGATGAAGTCGCAATCCCCACGGCTGTATTGAGCCATTGCAATGCGCTTGAGCAACCGAGTATCCGAGAGCTTGTAGTAGCCCACCAGGGCTTCCTTCCCCTCCAGCGGGATGCCTTCCTGCTTGTTGTAGATCTGCAGGATGTGGTTCTGCTCATCTTTCGATACTAAGCACCAGTTTTTTGATGCCTTTATCTTGGGGGATGAGAGGAACACGTCGCTTTCCTCCGGGAAATCCCCATTGATCAGCGTATCGCCCAGGATAATCTGCGTCGGCAAATCATCATCGCACAGACCGAGGATAGTGAGCGGCGATACCTCCCGATCTTCTCCTTCCTCCCCCAGCACCACCTGCTCCACCTCCGGGTAGCGGTAGCTTAAGAAGTGTTTCAACCGTGTGCTGCTCTGCCGCAGCACCACCTTGATGTTTTCCGCCCCGTTCTTCACGGCAGAATCAATAACCCACGCGATCGATGATTTCCCCCGTATAGGCAGCAACCCCACCTCTTTAATCATACCAGCAGAGACGTTCCGCGCATCAAACTTGCCGGCCGCCAAAATTATCGTGTTGATTCTCCCGAATTCCCTTGTATTTGCTGGTAATTCACTCATCTCTGCTTCACCGCGCTAACACGCAGAGTATATCTCTTTACGAATACGATGTACAGTCCAAAATTAAGTAATATTTGTACTCTTAACTAATAATATATTTTTTATAATTAAAAAATATCACCAAGAAGGTGCCTCTTTTCCTGAATAATAACTTCGCTAATTGTTTATTGTGAATAAAAAACAAATCATCTCCGGTATATCTCTTTCGTAAAGAGATATACTCTCCCCCGTGCGTGTGCGGTGTTGTTGCGCAAAGAAAAAACCTTTGCTGGACGAGTCAGTACACACGTGAAGGAGAAGGATCCAACGATGCACAGAGCAAAACGAACAGCTGCGGAAACGTTTGAAGATACGGTCGAAGCGTGGCTTTGCAGTAGTCTTTATTCCGCTCTGTATGCTGCGAGAATGGAGGGAAAAAAGGAATTATTGAAATAGACCATGGGAGAAAAGACAACAGTTGAGCCCGAATCGGGCGAACGCCTCCCTTACATCATCGTGCAAGCGGGCGGGAGAGGCTCGCGGCTGGAGACGCTCACCACCAACAAGCCCAAGGCTCTGGTGCCGGTGGATAATCGTCCGATGATTTTCCACCTGTTTGAGCGTTATCCGCAGGCGAAGTTCCTCATCATTGCGGACTACCAGAAAGAAACCTTCAAGCGTTATCTGTCAGCATTTTGTGAAGTCGATTACAAAGTGATCGACGCAGCCAGGAAAGGCACCTGCTCCGGGATTGGAGAAGCTCTGCAGCGAGTGCCGAGCGGCGTCCCCTTCATGCTCATCTGGTGCGATCTCATCCTGTCGGATGTCACCGGCATTCCCGAGGCGGTGGAGGAGAACTACCTTGGCATTTCCAAGGATTTCCCATGCCGCTGGTCGTACCGCGACGGGAAGCTTGCGGAAGAATCCTCCGCTGAAAACGGCGTGGCGGGGTTGTTCATTTTCCGGGACAAGGAGCAGATCGCAGATGTGCCGCAGGAAGGAGAGTTTGTGCGTTATCTCGCGGGGAAAGGCTTGTCCTTCCGGCGGCTGGATATGTACGGCGGGCTGGAGGTGGGCACCATGCTCTCTTACTTCCAGAACGAGCTAAACCGCCCGAAATGCCGTCCTTTCAACAAAGTGGACTTCAAGGGAGACATAGTGATCAAGTACCCCATCAACGAGCAGGGGGAGAAGCTCGCCGCGGATGAGGCGAATTGGTACCGCAAAGCCAAAGAGCTGGGCTATGAGAACATCCCGCAGATTTACGGCTACTCCCCGCTGGTGATGGAGAAGGTGCGCGGCAAAAATGTGTACGAATACGCTTTCCTGACGCGCGGGTTCAAGCGCGCACTGCTGGTGAAAATCGTGGATGCCCTCAAGCAGCTGCACGCCCTAGCTCCGACCATCCCGGCGAATCAGGCAGACTGCGAGAACAATTACATCACCAAAACCTTCGACCGTCTCGCCAAAGTGCAACAGCTCGTCCCCTTTGCGCAGGATGAGTGGGTGGAGGTCAACGGCAAGCGATGCCGCAATATCTACGCTGTCAAAGATGAGATCATGGCGCAGATGCGTCGTATGTTCCCGAGCGAGTTCCACTTCATCCACGGGGACTGCACGTTCCACAACATGCTGCTGGAAACGGAAGGGGTACGCCCCGTGCTCATCGACCCTCGCGGCTACTTTGGCAAGACTGCTCTCTTCGGTGATGCGGACTACGACTGGGCAAAACTCTACTACAGCGTGGTGGGAGATTACGACCAGTTCAACCGCAAAAACTTTTCTCTGGAGATCGGCGAGGGCGGCGTGGAGCTGGAAATCGTCTCCAATGGATGGAGAGCGCTAGAAGAGGATTTTTTCGAATTGTGCGGCACCGATCGCCGGAAGATCAAGCTGCTGCACGCCATCATCTGGCTGAGCCTCACCACCTACGCCTGGGAGGACTACGACGCCATCTGCGGCGCTTTCTACAAGGGGCTGCTGGAACTGCAGAAATACCTCGACGAAGAGTAAACCCCGCACATGACTCCCGAAACTCTCACCCTCTCTCCCTTGCCACACACCTGGATTCTGGATGTGGACGGCACGCTCTGCCTGCACAATGGGCACCTGCACGGCGGGGATGCCCTGCTGCCGGGAGTGAAGGAATTCCTGGAGCGGCTGCCGAAGGGAGACATGGTGGTGGTGATCACAAGCCGCAAGGAGGAGTACGGACCGGCTCTGGAGACCTTCCTGCATGAGCACGGCGTCCGCTACGATCACATCATCTATGGGGCGCCCATGGGAGAGCGTATCCTCATCAACGACGACAAGCCGAGCGGCTTGTGCATGGCGTATGCGTTGAGGCAACAGCGCGACAAAACGTGGGATATTCATTGGAACATTGATGAGGAGGTGTGAGTATGCAGCGAGAAGTTCATCTGTTTGGGGTACCTATTATTCGCGTCGTGAAAATGGAGTCCTGCGAGAAGCGCTACTTCATGGGCATTCAGTACAAAGTGAAGAAATACGCACAGCGGTACGACAGCTTTGCCGCGGCCTTTGTCGCCAATGCGCGCGGCGTGCACGGCCGCCGCATCAAAGTAATCATCAACAACACGGGCGAAGCGGTCACGTACGCACGCACCCACACCCTATGGTACAAACCCGACGAACTCGTCTTCGGCAGCCGTTTCCAGCATGCGGACATCTTCCACCTGTTTGCTCCGCATATTCCGGTCTTCTATTGCGGCGATGCGGCGGAACTCAAGGAACCCCAATGCATCAATGGAAATCATGTTGAACCCCTCCTCGCGAGTTCGCTACTTATCGAGATGAATAACCAGGGAAAGCCTTTCCTGCAATCGTGGGCAGAGTACCTGCATGCCGATGTGTCGTCTCTCTCATACTCCCGCGCCGTTATTTCCTCGGAGATCGAGCGTAATGCTCTCACCAAAGCGCAAGCTCTACGGCTCAATCTGGACAATTTCGTTTTTCTCTCGCCCGTCGCCCGCTCCTGCGAGGCTCTGCCGCCCGCTTTCTGGGATGAGATTGAGACCTCTCTGCGAGCCAGAGGTTACGATGTGTTCTATAACTCCCCACTGTTCTCCATTTCGGAAGCGTACGCCCTCGCCTCACACGCCAAGGCGATCATCGCCCTGCGCAGCGGTCTCTGCGACGTCCTCTGCGACCTTCCCGTTCCCCACTTCATTATTTACTCCCACAACAAATTTCACGGTGATCTGCAACCCATGTACAGCCTCAACCTCTTTCCCTGGGCCACTAAAGAATTGATCTATGAATACAACGTACTAAAGCAGGATAGCACTGCTATTTCCAATGCGATCACTTCTCATCTCTAAGACTCTTATTTACCATGTGGCCATTTAAAAAAATCAGAATCAACGCGTGTGACCGCAAGGAACGCGAGATTCGTTTCCTCGGGATTCCTATTTTCCAATACGGCTGCAGAAAATTCGACGGCTTCAAAGAATCATATCTGAAGATATTTCCAAAGTCATTTGAACATAAGGCTTTAGATAAAATAATTTCTTTCCTGCCTAAGGACAATACATACGATCACGTTTGGATTGTGAGAACAATAGGATTGGGAGAATCACATCTTTTAAACTACATGATGGAGGAGTTAGTGACGAAATGGAAAGTAAAAAATCCATGTTTTATGAGTCATCGAGTGGTGTACAAAGATATGTTTGGGTTATACAACGCTATTCCTTTTTATCATATTAAAATTAAGTATCTTGATTACGCACTCTACCTTTCTACGAGGAATTTAAAGTATAAAGGTCAGTGGTTTCATGTACATCATTGTACGTATGATGAGTCCACAGTATGGCGGCAAAGAAAGTTGGAAGGGAAGGATAAAACCCACGCTACTGAAACGTACAAGAAGGACGCGGGAATCAAAAAATTTAATGATGCTGCATTGCGTTTCCCAGAAGACGTAAAGAAGTCGACGTTAAAAAAAGTAGAAGGACTCAATACAGATAAATTCATTTTTTTTGCACCGGAAGCACAAGGAGCAAAGAGAATTAATGCAGATCAATGGGGCGTACTGTTTAGTAAATTAAAGGAGGCAGGTTTCGATGTGTTTGTAAACACAGTATCAGGGCTATACCCATATGGAAGATCTGCACGTCTATCAGTTGCTCAGGCAGTTTACTTGGCGTCATTAGCAAAGGGAATAGTTGCCCTGCGAAGCGGTTTTTCAGAAATTCTTTGTGCTGTCAGGAATAGGCATGAATTGCATGTTATTTATACTGAATTCCGAGGCTTCTCCACCACCGACTTTTTTGATACATATACGTTGGTAAATTATCCGTTTTACAATCCTGACAATACTTTTGAGCATAAAGTTACTTCAAAAAATAAAGATGATATTTTTAATAAAATCTTTATTGAAATTAGAGATCATTCTGTAAAATCCTAACGCTGAAAACGCATATGACAATAATATCGATAACAAAGGGTAAAACGCACAAGATCTTGAATCTATTTGGGATCAAGATAAAAATACCATCGTACAGTGCAAGATTACAGACAATGGAGAGATCAATCGCTAGTGTTAGGACGCAAATAGCGGATAAGCAAGTTTTCCATTATCAAATAATCAACAGAATTAAAGAGCAGGAATTAAAAGAAAAAATCAGACATGGAAAAAAGGCAAAAGTTTTTTTCCTTATCGCGCAGCCATCAAAATTTGGGATGGAGTCTATCTATGAAGAAATGCTTGCCTCCGAGATTTTCGAACCTTACATCTACAGCGTTTACTATGATAAAAATGATCAATTAGATGTTAACTTGAGACGGCAATGTGACGATAATTTCAATTATTGGAAGAAGAGAGGCTACCGCGTGTTAAATGGATACAATGAAAGGTACATGCCTGTACCCCTATATGAGTATCAACCTGACATTATATTCATTTCGGATCCTATAATGTACGGTTGGTCTTCCTTCAAGAATCACATTTTCAACTGGCATTATTTGACTTGCTATGTTCCCTATGGATTAAGTATCATGGAAGATGTTTCGTACCATTTTAATCTTCTCTCTATCAATGAAATGTGGAAAGTATTTTGCCAGACAAGATACGATTATGAACAATTCATTAACTGTTCGAGGCATTTCGGACTAAATGCTGTATACTACGGTTATCCGGAATTTGATTCTTACGCAAGACCGATAGAGGAAGGGAATATTCCTGACAAGATCAATAATGGGAAACCAGTTGTCATATACGCTCCACACTGGTCCATCAAGGATCCGACACGCAATAATATCTCAACGTTTCATCTTTATTGGAAATATTTCCTTAGCTTGCTAGAGAAGTATCCGGATATCAACTTTGTTTTTAAGCCTCATCCTCGGTTACTTCCAAGGCTTTATGATTTAATAGACGATCAGACCGTCATGAAGCCTGAGGCGTATCATGAGTACGTAAGGCAGTGGGACGAGGCTCCTAATGGTTTTGTAATGGGTGAAGGAGATTATATTGATTTATTTAGAAAATCCGTAGCACTTATCACAGATTGTGGGTCGTTTATTGGAGAATACCTTTACACCCATAATCCGTGCATTTATCTCGTGAATCCCAATCTTTTCCACTTAGGTAGAGCTAAGAAGAGTTTCCTTGAAAAGTACAGTCTGTACGGTCAAGAGATATTGACGACGTATTACATCTGCCACAGTGAGGAAGAAATTCAAAAAAGTTTCGAGGATGTGGTCATCAAAAAGATAGACAACAAAAAGGCGCTAAGAGAGCAAGTTATGGAAAAGTATTCAGAATATATCGGAAGCACAGGACAGAGAATTGTTGATCATTTAACACGCGTCCTGACAAACTAGTGAAACGCTGAATTAATACACATAAATCTTCTGTGACAGAAAACAAGGTAAGAGCAAACCATGATGTCGTTGTTCAGAATACTATTTAGTATGTACGGAGTACTTTGAAAGGAGAATATCTATGGCGAATTTTATGATAGGCTATACATCCGGAGTCTATGATTTATTTCATATCGGGCACTTAAATTTGCTCAAAAACGCGAAAGGTTTATGTGATAAACTCATTGTGGGGGTCACAGTAGATAGATTAGTAAAGTACAAGAATAAAAAACCTGTCATACCTTTCGAGGAACGCATAGAAATCGTGCGCAACATAAAATATGTGGATGCCGCCATTCCGCAAGAGGATTTGGATAAGTTCAAAATGTGGGAGAAGTTGCACTTTGATGTGCTTTTCGTAGGGGATGATTGGTATCATTCTCCCCGTTGGGACGAGATGGAGAAAAAATTTAAGGATGTCGGGGTGAGGATTGTTTATTTCCCCTATACAAAAGGTACAAGTTCATCCCTTATTAATGAAACCCTCACCAAATTGAGGGATAAAAAACAGTAAATTCCGATGGATGCATTATTTTGCAGTAATTCTTTCCTGATCTATCGCTACGTTGTTGACCCCAGTCGATGTTTTTGCGAAGGCATGAAGCCGAACATCTTCAATGCCCCAAGCCAGGTGTACCCTATCCTCACTGCAGACGATGTTCAAATAGCTATAGAGACTTACGTTGAGGAGATTCTTTCACAGGGAGGGAAAATAGGACTTGCTCTCTCCGGAGGAATTGACTCGGCAATTTTAGCTCGATACGTACCAAAGGACACCGTTGCATACACTTTCCGTTGTCTGGCTCCCCAGTCGGTAGACGAATCAGAGCAGGCCGACGTCTACGCAAAGGAGTGCGGGTTAGCTCATAAAATTGTGGACGTAACATGGGAAGATTACATGAATTGTGTCGACGCACTGATGATGCACAAAGGGGCTCCGATTCATTCCATCGAACCCCAAATCTACATGGGAGCTTTGCAGGCCAAGAAGGATGGAGTGACTCACTTTCTATTTGGGGAGAACGCAGACATCATCTTTGGAGGTATGGATGGGCTGTTGGCAAAAGACTGGAAATACGAGGAATTTATTGAGCGCTATACCTATCTCAACCCGGAGAAAGTCTTGAAAAATGGGAAAATGATCACCGAACCATTTGAACGGTACAAGTCTGGAGATTACATTGATACGTACGGTTTTATTTGCGATTATTTTTATACGGAAGCAAATGGTTCATACGACAACGCATGCACCACCGCGGGACTTCACTATGCATCACCGTTTAACCGCATGCGTTTGCAGGAGAAGCTCGATTTAGCTCGCATCCGTTCCGGAGAAAGCAAATATATGCTCCGCGAGTTGTTCCAACGCCTCTACCCCAATCTTGAGATGCCCGCTAAACTTCCTATGCCAAGGGCCGTTAAACAATGGCTTGCTTCATGGCAGGGGCCTGTTCGACCTGAATTTATACACGGTTGTGCAGATCAATTAAATGGCGACAAACGCTGGATGTTGTACATCTTGGAAAGATTTCTAAATCTCGTAGAATATGGAAAAGAAAGAAATACATAAAGTTGCTGTAGCTTCAGTTGATAGCTATATGCCGGAGCGCGTCAATGGGGCATTGAATACCCTGCTGAAGTCCCTAGGCTGTCCCTCTGAAAATCCTTTTTCCGATTTTATTAAGCCGGGAATGCGGGTTTTTATCAAGCCAAATTGGGTGGCTTCTCGCTGGCGAGCATCATGTCCTCATCGCGATAATTTGTACTGCGTTATCACTCATCCTGCCGTGATTGAAGCTGTTGCAGATCGTGTTGCGCAAGCTCTCGGAAACCAAGGAGAAATTATTATTGCAGATAACCCATCCATAGATGCCGATTTTGAGGAGTTGATGGAATTTACCGGCATACGTCGTCTGGAAACCAAATATAATGTGCCATGTCGCATCTACGATCTACGTCCCCTCGTGTGCAAAGATCTCAAGTATTATGGGCAAAGAGACAAGATGGTTCCTCAATCCGGCGATCCAAATGGGGAAGTTCAGGTAAATCTTGGCAAAAAAAGCATGTTATACGGCATGGATCCCAGTCTTTTTCGGGGGGTCTTTAATGAGCGGGAGGAAACTGTGCAATCTCATACAAATGACACCCAGCTTTACACATTTTCTCGTAGCCTCTATGATGCTGACGTTTATATTTCCATCCCCAAACTTAAGACGCACCAAAAAGTAGGCGCTACACTTAATCTAAAGGGTCTTGTTGGAAGCATAACGCAGAAAAATCAACTTGTACACTGGCGCGTTGGATACCCTGAGAAAGGAGGTGATGAGTACCCCGATCAGGCGAGCTATCTTGCGGCTCAACACGCTTGTGTTACTCATCGTGGAGCTCACCCTAATAATGATACGATCTGGCGCATGGTAGTAGATTTATACCGTGGCATGCTTATGAGAAAACGGAATTATTTTTCCGTTATCGATGGAATCTTAGGAGGAGAGGGACAGGGGCCCTTTTGCCCGACATCGAAACATTCTAACGTCTTAATTGGCGGTTATGATTTGCTGGATGTCGATCTTGTCGGGACGAGAATTATGGGGTTAAATCCCGAAAAAATTAAATACCTTGCACACTTTATTGATACATGGGGGCTTGATATGAATGCGTTAAAGGTCACATGGGACAATGTTCCTATTGAGCCATTTTTTGCTTCTTCCTCCAAATATCTCGATTTCTCTCTTCCCCCAGCATGGAAATCAGTCGTATCAATTTAAATCCTTTTCCATCAACCACCCTGTTGGGATATTCCTAAAAAAGGGGGGAGGATAGTGACGTTTCCGCGTATATGAAATTGATATTCACCATCATTTTGACTCTTTTCATCAACGTTCTGTGCATACCATTGTGGACGGGATGCGATTATGGCGGGTTTGTGCGCTCTCTTTTCGACAAAAAGCTCGACTCGACTTACTGTACACCGGTAGGATTACCCATACTGAACCCTTTCAATATAAAGCAATCCTCCAGCCTTTCTATGCTTCTTGGATGTACGAGTCAGGGACAAATGTTCACCGAGCCAAACTCAGCTTGAGAGCGTATCGATAAACTGAAAGAAGAAGACCAGAAGAGCCGGGCGTGATGTTTCGTGATGCCTCGCATACTGAGGTAGCGAGTACGGAGGAGTTGAAGCGATAAATGCCCCATTTCTGCCTGAAGGCGCGGGAGATCATGCCAGTGCTTGAGATGGTAACTGGCGAAAGTGTGACGCAGGACATCCTGCTGCCATTCGGTGATGCCCGCTGCCCGTCGTAAGTCACGCCAAAGCGTGCTCCAATTTCGGGGGCAAATCATACCTGATCCTTTCCGGGCGAGAGGGATGCGCCGCAACCAGGCGGCAAGAACAGGATAAAGGGTGACGTGTCGGCAGCCGCCTGTCTTGGTATGATGAGCTCTGAGAATGATAACCTGTTCTTCCCGGTCAATATCCTCCCAGCTCAAGCGCGAGAGTTCCGCCGGGCGAATACCCGCCCAAAGCATAAGCCCCAGCGCCGCCATGCATTCTCTGAATTCTGGACGCTGACTCGCCCGGAGGAGATCGATAATTTGCTCCCATGGAAGGGGTATGATCTCCCTTTCAATAATGCGCGGTTTTGGCAGGGCAGCTACCGGATTGCCCAGGCACCAGCCGTTTCTCTGCCCGAAAGTGAAAATCGAATGGAGCAGCGCCCTGCCCTTGGCGTATTGCCGAGGCGTGCGAAAATGCGCCTGCAAAGCATCTGCGCATTGCCGGGGCGTGATGGTGTGCAATTTTTGACGGTCCAGGGCTCGGGGTGATTTCATGAGGCGGCGGAGGATATAGCGCAGCTCTTTCACTGTGCGTTCCCGTTTGTCCATTCTCTCTGCCAGAGAGAGAGAAACCGCGCCGCGGAAACTGATTCCGCCGGAAGTTTCTGCACATGCTCTGCCCCCCTTCCCCGACCAGTGCTGTCCTCCATGAGAGCTCTCCCCTCCCTGTGCCATTCTCCTTTCCAGAAGCATAGCGAGCAGGGTGCGCAATTCCTCTTCCAAGTGGGGAAAAGGCAGGGGAATCTGACAACCGCGTTTTCCTTTCATGTCTTTTATTTTCAAATTATTAGCCGATTTCGAATACGGATTAAAAATCCGATGTCAAATCATTTTTTTCGAGAAAAATCTTTGTCTCTTATATCCAAACATTTAATGAATATAACGAAGAGATTCCGCATCTCACTACATCGATGAAATACGCACCATAAAACTGCAAAAAAACATTGATTTTGATGTAATAAGAATTGCAAGCGGATTTTTAATCCGTTACGATATCGAGCGTACGGTGTTGCTGATGAGGCGAAAATGCACTGTCCGGTCACGTAATGATTCCGAGACAAGGCAGAACTCAACTCAAAGGTCTGCACTGGTTTAGATACAAACAAACACTATTAGCAAACATATACACGCAGAAAAAATATGCCCAAAGTTATCTGTTTCCGCGCCACGGGAATGATGTGTAATTCTATTGAGCGAATTATGAACGAGAGAATGATAGACCGCACCACTGTCATCAAACTGGCTCTCTATCATTTCGATACCTACATGCGGCACGAGGAGACGAGGAAGAAAGACTTGTACGAGATCGTCGATGATTTGGAGAAGGATGCCAGCCCCGACCAATGCCGTTTTGCACACTTCAGCCTTTCGGAAGGGCGTCTTTGACTGAACCCCTTCCGCTCTCGCATTCTGACCCAGGTTACAATGAGTTGAGCCGGGCGATTCAGAAATCATCAACGTTAATCATCCGTCGAACGCCGCCACGAAGCAAACGCGTAGCCGGTTCGACTTCCTGAAGAAACTTCCACGAAAAAGGGTCCGCGGTCGTGAAAAACCGCGGACCCTGAAAAAAGCCTGTAAAGCGCGAGCTTTGTCTTATCGGGAGTAAAACTCCACAATAAGCTGCACATTCACAATGCTGGCGATCTCCTCTGCCGTGGGTACGCGCAGCACCTCAGCGGTCAATTTTGTCGTATCGACCTTCAGCCAATCCGGGGTAGAGGCGTCCGTGTTCAGCTCCACGAAGCGGTTGGCAAGAGCCTGAGAACGCGTCTTGGCAGCTATGCTCACCACATCCCCCGGCTTGCAGCTATAGGAGGGGATATTCACCTTCCTGCCATTCACCAGCACATGCCCATGGGAGACCATCTGGCGCGCGGCAGCACGCGTATTGGCGAAGTTTGCGCGGAAGATTACATTGTCCAAACGCTGCTCCAGGAGCTGCAGAAGGATATCGCCGGTCACACCACGGCGGCGGGAAGCTTCGTGATAATAGCGGCGGAATTGGCCTTCCAGCACACCGTACATGTAGCGCAGCTTCTGTTTCTCAGCAAGCATCACGCCATAATCCGACTTCTTCTTGCGACCGGCGCGGGCGCCATGCTGTCCCGGCGGGAAGGGGCGACGCGCGAATGATTTGCTGACTCCAAAAAGCTCCACTCCGTAGCGGCGGCTGATTTTGGCAGTAGGTCCAGTATAACGAGCCATAGTATTTTCTACGATTGTTCAGGGTTGTAGGATGAGGGGCATCAGGCACGACGAGCCTTGGGAGGACGGCACCCATTGTGCGGAATGGGCGTCACATCTGAGATGGTGGAAATCTCCAACCCCATAGCCTGTACGGCGCGCACGGCGGATTCGCGACCGGAACCCGGTCCCTTCACGCGCACTTCCACTTCCTTCAGGCCGTGGCCCATGGCCTGGCGGCATGCATCCTGGCAAACCACCTGCCCGGCATAGGCCGTGCTCTTACGACTGCCTTTGAAATTCAGCTTACCAGCGGAGGACCAGCCGATCACGTTGCCCTTCAGATCTGTCACACTCACCACGGTATTGTTGAATGTGGAGCTGATATGGACGATGCCGGTGGTAATGTTCTTACTACCCTTTGCCTTGAGAATCTTGACTTTTGTCTCATCTTCCGCCAGACCGAGCTCGGCGAAAATATCGCGCCGCTGCTCGCCTTTGCGTTGTCCCTGATCATGATCATCGGTCATCTCTCCTGCTACGGGAGTCACCGCTGCCTCGGGAGCCGCTGCCGCAGCCTCTGCCACGGGCGTTGTCTCTTCTTGTATTTCGTCTGCCATAATTCGCTTTCTACGTGTTAAGATTTTTTGCGCTGCGCTTCAGAAAATCAGGACTTCTTCGCTCCCACCGTCTTCTTGCGTCCCTTGCGGGTGCGGGCATTGGTACGAGTACGCTGCCCACGCACCGGCAATCCTTTGCGATGGCGGATTCCTCTCAGGCAGTTGATGCTCGTGAGTCGCTTGAGCGCCATCTGCTTCTCTCGTCTCAGATCACCCTCGATGAGGATATTGTTGCTCGTGATCGCCTGCACAATTTTGGTCAGCTGTGCATCCGACAGGGTGCCGGTGCGCAAATCCGGCGATACCCCGGCCTGCTCCAGCACCTTCTTGGCGGTGGATGCCCCGATGCCATAGATGTAGCGCAGGGAAGCCTCCACCCTCTTCTCATTAGGTATCTCTATACCGAAAAGACGTGCCATACTTCTGGTTTTCTTAGTGTTCGTTGTGGTGGTTCCTCCGCGGACAGCGCAGAGCGCCGGCGCCGACGGAGCGAACGGAGTATACACTCATCTACCCACTTTGCAAGCCCAAAGTGCAGTTTTTTCTACTTTGGATAAATTTGGGATTTTCATCCTTTGACTCCAACAGTTGGTTCTATATTCTTGCGCCGGGTAGGGGCGTGCGAGAAAATGCCCGGATATGGAATATGCAGTGCCGTTAGGGATTCTCGTTGCAGTGCTGGCGTGGGGAGTCGGCACATGGGTGCGCTTGCAGCGGCTTCTGCGCGCGGCGGAAGAAGCCTGGAGAAGCTGGGGAGATGGCACGCGTTCCCGCAACGAAAGTCTTATTGATTTCACACTGCGTTACTCGGGTTTTCTTCCGCGTGGGGATGTGCGGCCGCGTCGCCTGCGCTGCCTTGCAGATGACTCCCAGCGTGTGCTGGCGCTGAGAGGAATGCTACCGCCGGACACAGATGATGCATCGAGTCTGAGCCGTACGGAAAAGGATCTGCGCTTCATTCTGCTCAACGCGGTGGAAACCATGGAGAAAATACCGGAGATGCAAAACGACGCCGAACTTCAGGAACTGATCAACGACGTGTCTCATGCCCTTTTCCGCCAGGATGAACTCGCGCTCACGTACAACCGGTGTGTCGGCAACTTCAACACTGCGCTTCACGCCCCGGGTGCGCAGTGGATCGCTGCGATTACGGGCATCCGCTCTCTGAAGAAAATTTGACCGAGGGGAATGAGGGGATGTGCTTCAAGTGGAGGACGCGTCACCACATACCTCCTTTCAAGAACACAAAAGGTGATGCTGCCCCTCACAGGAAGGCAACTGGAAAATACGCCTACTTGGAGACATTGAAGCGGAATTCAACCACATCCCCATCCTGCACGACGTAGTCCTTTCCTTCAATGCGCAGCTTGGCATTTTCCTTCGCCTTGAGCAATGAACCGCACGCTACCAGGTCCTCATACGCCACCACCTGAGCCGCGATGAATCCCCGTTCAAAATCCGTATGAATGACCCCGGCCGCCTGTGGCGCCTTTGCCCCGGCGGGGATAGTCCATGCCCGCGTTTCCTTCGGACCGGTTGTCAGGTACGTGCGCAGGCCAAGCAGATGGTACACAGCACGAATAAGCAAACTCACGCCCGAATCCTCCACTCCGAGAGCCTGCAGATATTCCTGTGCTTCCTCCTCCGGCAATTCAGCAAGCTCCTCTTCGATGCGCGCGGAAATCACCACTGCCTCAGCGTGATGCTGCGCCGCAACATACCGCCTCACAGCTCCCACAAAAGGATGCGCATCCGGATCTGCCAGCACTGCTGCCAATTCGGCCTCGCTCACATTGCAGGCAAAAATGCTCTTTTTGTCCGACAGCAGGAAAAAAGACTTCAACAACTTACGCTCCGCTTCACTCAACTCCAGCGTAATCGCCGGATTCCCCGCGTCCAGATGCGGCATGAGCTTGTCAATAAGCGCCACTTCTTCCTTCGCCTCCTTGTCCCCACTCTTCGCTTTCTTCACACGCGTCTCTTTGCGCTTTTCCAGCGATGCCAGGTCAGCCAGGATAAGTTCGTTATTGATGATCTCTATGTCACGCACGGGATCCACACTCCCCAACTCATGGATGATGTCCGCATCCTCAAAACAGCGTACAACCTGCACGATGGCATCCGTCTCCCGGATGTGGGAAAGGAACTTATTGCCCAGCCCTGCCCCCTCTGCCGCACCCTTCACCAGACCGGCAATATCCACAAACTCAATGGCGGCTGGCACAATCTGCGCGCTCTTGCTCATCTCCGCCAGCACGGCCAAACGGGCATCCGGCACCTCCACCACCCCCACGTTCGGGTCGATCGTGCAGAATGGATAATTCGCCGCCTCAGCCTTGCGCGAACGCGTCACGGCATTGAACAGCGTTGATTTTCCTACATTCGGCAATCCGACAATTCCAGCTTGCAACATAGCGGCGGTATTCTATCCGAAATTCCTTCTGCTGAAAAGTCTGAAATGTGAAAAATCAATTGACGGTTCACTGTCGCTTGACACGCGATAGCACGCGGGGTAGAATCGTCCCATGCTTCCCCTTGCCTACTTTGGTTCCCCATCGCAGTGGCTCATCTTCGCTATCATCTGCCTCGTCGTCTTCGGCGCCTCCCGCCTGCCGGAAGTCGCCCGCAACCTCGGCAAAAGCCTCGGGATTCTTCGCCGCGCCAAGCGTGAATTCGAGCAGGAACTCATGCGTGAGCAAGATCCCCCGCGCAAACCCATTCCTTCGCCTGTGGAATCCGATGTCTCGCCGGAAGCCGAAGCAAGACTCGTTCGTCAACATCAGGAGCCGGAGGAAGATTCTGCCAGGCAGGGATAACTTTCCCCGTCTCTCTCCCTAAATTCCGTCGCAGAAGGAGAACTGTCCGCGAGGTTCACGAGCGACGCGGTCGAGAGTTATGCCCTCCAGATACTCGCGCATCACCCTGTTAAGCCCCTCCCAAACGGGCCTGGTTGCGCAATCTTGTTCCATGGGACACGGCAAGGCATCCTTCGTCAGACAGGATACGGGAGCCAAATCCCCTTCCGCCACGCGCAGGATCTCATATACTGTGTAATTTTGCGGCGCGCGGCTCAGACAATACCCTCCCATCTTACCGCGCGAACTTGTTATGAGTCCCTCTCGCATCAGCATGGAAACGATGGATTCAAGATACTTGAGAGGAATATGCTGCTGCTCGGACACGGTGCGAAGAGCTACCGGTCTGCCACCCGGCCGGGATGCCAGATAGGCCATGAGTCGCAATGCATAACGTCCCGCTGTGGATATTCTCATCATAAGGATTTCCCCCTGAAGAAACACCCGCTTCTCTCCCTCGCAAAGCGGCGGAGAGAGGAGCAGGAAGGGCTGTGAAAGGAATCAGCCCAGCTTGCGACAAAACTCCTCCACGCGGTCCAGCGCTTCCTTGAGTACATCCAGCGAGGTGCAGTAGGAAATGCGGATTGCGTGATCATTGCCGAAAGCAATGCCCGGCACAGCCGCCACCTTGTAGCGTTCCAGCAGTCGCTCGCAGATCGGGAGGGAACTCATCCCTGTTTCGCTCATATCCAGGAAGAAGTAGAACGCGCCCTTAGGCTCCACCACCTTTACTTTTGGCATATTCCTCAAGCGTTCATACACATACTGCCGGCGCATGTCGTATTCCTCGCGCAAATCGCTCACGAATGATTGGTCGCCCGTGAGCGCTTCAATGGCGCCGTACTGGGCAAAACTCGTGGCATTGGATGCGGTGTGGTCCTGAATGAGGCGAATCGCTTTTGCAATGGAGTCCGGTGCGGCGGAATAGCCGAGGCGCCAGCCTGTCATCGCATAGCTCTTGGAAAAACCGTTGATCGTGATGGTAAGATCATAGAGTTCCTGGGACAGGGCCCCTATGGAAACATGCTTCGCCTCGTCGTACACAAGATACTCGTAGATCTCATCCGAGAGAATAAGAATATCTTCCTCCACCGCCACCTCGCCGATGGCGCGCAATTCCTCCTCTGTGTAGACAGCGCCTGTCGGATTGTGCGGCGTATTGAGAATGATCATCTTGGTGCGAGGCGTCATAGCTCCTTCAAACTCCTCTGCGGTAATCTTCCAGCCGTTCTCCGCCCTGGTCTCCACAAACACCGGAGTTCCGCCGCACAACTGCACCATAGATGGATAGCTCACCCAGTAGGGAGCCGGAATAATCACCTCATCCCCCGGGCTGATGGTCGCCCGCAGCGCACTGTAGACTGCCGGCTTTGCTCCGGAACACACGCAAATCTGATCCGGTGTGTACTTCAGATTATTATCCTTCTCAAGCTTTGCGGAAATAGCCTTGCGAAGCTCCGGCAATCCCGCAGACGGCGTATACTTCGTGGCCCCCTGCTCCAGAGCCTGAATGGCAGCCTGCTTGATGTTATCCGGCGTATCCTTATCCGGCTCGCCACCGGCAATCCCGAAAATTTGCTCCCCTTTCGCCTTCAGCTCCTTTGCTCGGTTGGTCACGGCAAGGGTCAGAGAAGGGCTCAAAGCAGCGGCGTATGTTGATATGAAGTCCATGGCGTGAAGTGATGAAAATTGATGGAAAGCCACGTCCGGCGCGGCACGCGGGGATGATACCGCCGATGCGCTTCTCTTGCAAGCCAAAAATACGTATCCCCGGACGGCCGTTGCAGACCCGCCCGGGGATATGAGTTGTGAAACACTCTGATATATCGTTAATTGCGCGAGTTTGTAACTGCTTCACGATGCGGAGCCAACGCGAGGAAAAGCAATGTCCAGCCGGAGAAAATCATCTCGACGGCAATGATGGTTCCCAGCAGCCAGAAGGAACTCTCCGGCCACCCCCACGTCACTAATGCACCGAGAGCGATTGAGACTATCGCGTTGAAAAAGCGCCAGGCGCTGCCTTCCTCACGCCGCAGAGAAAATGCCACCACCAGGCGCAGCACGCCACCCACCAGCAACGCCAGTCCGATGGCCAGGGTGATGGCAGCCAGTGACACGCTGGTGTGCATGATGAATACGAAGCCCAGGCAGGCGTATATCAGCATGGCGAGGAAATTCCACAAGCGGTACCCCGGGCGCGTGAAGATTTGAATGAGGCGCATCAACGCCGCCACCAGGAGAACAAATCCCCCTACCCAGACTGCGGAGGCTCCCATGATGTATGGGAAGCTCAGCAGCACGAAGCCGAGCACCAATTCTGCTATTGCCAGCAGCGCCACCAGCCAGGAGCGAGTTGTCGCGTGGCCCATCGTTGTTTGTGTCGAAATATCATCTTTCATGACTTAATGCGGTTAATCGTTGTTGTGTGTTGTTCCAGTCAATATGCTTGAGGAAATTGTCGATGTAACCCGCACGGTTGCTGTGGTAGCGCAGGTAGTAGGCGTGCTCCCACACATCGCAAACCATGAGCGGCTGCACGCCGGGCACAAAGACATCCTGGTGCCGCTGTACGCCGAAAACGCGCAGCAGTCCGCTTACCGGATCCAGCCCAAGCACCCCCCATCCGCTCCCCTGCACGCCAAGCGTCACCGCTCGAAAAATTTTCTCAAATCCCTCCATGCTCCCGAAAGACGCGTTGATCGCGTCCGCCAGTACGCCTCCCGGTGCACCCTGCGGTTCCGGGCTGAGACTCTTCCAATACAGGCAATGCAGCACGTGTCCCCCAAGATTGAAAGCGAGTTTTTCCATCGCTCCTGGCGCCAGATCCGTCGCCAACTCGCCCTCCGCAATGCGCCGCAGCGTCCCTGCCGCAGAATTCGCCCCGGCCACATACGCCGCGTGGTGCTTGTCGTGGTGCAGCAGCACTGTCTCTGCATCCAGCACCTCCTCCAGCGCCGTTGGTTCATACGGCAGCGGGGGCAATATGTATTCCCCATTCTCGTACCCGCAAGTGGTCTCTTTTATGTCCATGATACGGGGTGTGACCTCTCTCTCTGCACCACGCGTTCAAGTTTTGTTGTTTTGTTATGTTGGACGCGCGCTGAGAGAAGCCTCCCGACCACAGGGCATATAATCAGCGATCCATGCTCACCGCGGTCACGTTATCCGCGTCCGGAGCGTTTTCCACACGGCAAACCTCCACCAATTCGGCCGCTAAATGGTTGCCGCGCTGCAAAAAAACCCGGCGGACATCCTCACGCAGAGGTCTGGCAAAAAGCACTTCGTCCACCCCATCGCTGGCCAGCAGAATCCGATCGCCAGGCAGCAACAAGTAGGGAGTCGACGGAGCATCAATGAGCGGCATCTCTCCCCCGGTCACAGCCGAGCGCAGCGAGTGCGCCTGCATAAGCAGAGGACGCGCCCCCCCGCAACCCTTTGTAAAAATTTTCTCGTACACCCGACGCATGGAGTGATCCTCGTTGAGCCGCAGAAGACGCCCTGCCCTCCAAACCACGAGCGGAGAATCCCCTACACTTACCCACCACAATACCCCTCTCGCCACGTACGCTGCCAGAAGAGTACAACCGCCGTACGCACCCAGACCGGACATTTTTTCCCCCACTGCGTCGTTTGCATGAGAAAGAGCCGCTTTCAGACGAGTCGGTATATCGGCAGGCGACTCATCTCCCTCAAAAAAATCAGCGAAAGCATCGCAGGCCGTGTGTGCCGCCAGAGCCCCGTAATCATGCCCTCCCATCCCGTCACACACAAGAGCAAGGGTGGCGTCCGGATAGTGCCGCACAAGGTGAGCATCTTCCATATCCACCCTCTTTCCTATCCATTCTGCAATACAAACTTTCACCGTCCGCCTTTATTACCACATGCGCCCCCTCGGTGCAAGCTAAAATCCGGACAGGCGGGGCAAACTCGCTTCCCTCTCGGGGAAATTTGCCCCGCAAACGCCCGGCTCTTCTGCTATGGCGATATTTATCTCGCCCTGAATGATGCTCCCGAGAGTACGGAGCAACTATAAAACCGGCAGCCCCACTCGGAGCTGCCGGCCGTGATCAGTGTGCGCGAGGTGCGACGTTGTATCACGATTTGCTGTGAATGTTGAGCATCTGGGCGTAAGTCGGCACCGGCCAGAGCTCGGCATCGACGATGGCTTCGAGGGCATCAACGGTAACGCGGGCGGAATCCATCGCCTCCTTCATGGAGACGGGACAGCCCTTATCAATAGCCGCCTGAAGCGCCTTCACCCTGGCGGGCAACTCATCATAGAGCGCCCCCACAGCATTGGCTCTTTCCACAGCGGCCTTGAGTCCGGCTTTGAGCCCGGCAGCCTTGATGGCTGCGACGGTGTTGCAGATTTCCGTCATCTGCTGAGCGATAGCCGGCAGGTAAATGGTTTGGAGCATGTTCAAGCAGGTCTTAGCTTCAATGAAAATAAGCTTCAGGTAGCTCTCCTCCTGCACGTCCTTGCGAGCGAGCAGCTCGGCCTTGGAAAGCACGTTGTACTTCTCCAGCAGTTTGACCGTATCCGTCCGGGAAAGCACCTGCAGAGCCTCGGGAGTGGTCTTAAGATGCGGCAGTCCGCGACGCTCCGCCTCCTTGATCCACTCATCGGAGTAGCCATTGCCGTTGAAAATGACGCGGTCATGCTTGGTGATCATCTGTTTGACCATGTTGCTGACAACGCTATTGAAGTTTCTCTTGCCAACGACAGGTTCAAGCTTGTTCGCCACTTCATCGAGAGCCTCGGCAACAATGGTGTTGAGGATAGCCATGGGCCAGGCACAGGTCTGAGAAGAGCCGACGGCACGGAACTCGAACTTATTGCCGGTGAAGGCAAAGGGTGATGTGCGGTTGCGATCCGTGGTATCTTTCGGAAGTGTCGGCAGCACGTCCACTCCGAGTTCCATGGTCGTTTTGGCCGCTGACCGTTTGGCTCCACCGGCCTTGATCTGCTCGATGATATCCGTGAGCTGCTCGCCCAGGAAAATGGAGATGATGGCAGGAGGCGCCTCGTTTGCGCCAAGTCGATGGTCATTCCCCGCTTTGGAGATGGAGGCGCGCAACAAATCCGCATGCTTATCCACCGCCTGAATCACGCATGCAAGGAAAGTGAGGAAAAGAAGATTGCTGTGCGGCGTGTTGCCGGGCGAGAAGAGGGAGCCAAGCTCCGGTGTGCCGAGCGACCAGTTGTTGTGCTTTCCTGATCCGTTCACGCAGGCGTACGGTTTCTCGTGCAGCAGGCACACGAGGTTGAACTTGAGCGCCTGCCTTTGCAGAATATCCATGATCATCACGTTGTGATCCACCGCCACATTACTCGCCTCAAACAACGGAGCGATTTCAAACTGTGCGGGCGCCACCTCATTATGCCGCGTCTTCGCCGGCACGCCGAGCGCCCAGAGTGCATGATCCACAGAGTTCATGAACTCCAGCACGCGCTCCTTGATGGATCCGAAGTAGTGATCCTCCATCTGCTGGTGCTTCGGCGGCAGACACCCGAACAGCGTGCGCCCCGTCTCAATCAGATCCGGACGCTGCAGATAAAGGTTTCGGTCAATGAGGAAGTATTCCTGTTCGGCGCCCAGGTAGCTCTCCACACAACTCGGCTCGATGCCGAAACAACGCAGCACCCGAGTCGCATGCCGGCTCACCGCTACCATGGAACGCAGGAGCGGAGTCTTCTTGTCCAGCGCCTCCCCGGTGTACGAGCAGAACGCCGTCGGAATGCACAGCGTAGCCGTGTGTTCCGTGCGTTTGATAAACGCAGGGGAAGTCGGATCCCACGCCGTGTAGCCGCGCGCCTCAAAGGTGGCACGAATGCCCCCGCTTGGGAAAGAGGAAGCGTCGGGCTCTGCCTGAATCAGATTCTTGCCGGTGAACTCGCAAATCATGCCGCCCTTCCCATTCGGTTCCACGAACGAGTCGTGTTTTTCCGCCGTCGCATCCGAGAGAGGTTGAAACCAGTGCGTGTAATGAGTTGCTCCTTTGGAAAGCGCCCACACCTTCATTGCCTGAGCCACCTCATCGGCGATGCTCATGTCCAGCTTGCCTCCGCGTTGTACAGTGGCAAGCATTTTTTTGAAGGCGCTCTTGGATAGATATTTCTCCATCGTCTTGATGCCAAATGTGTCGCTCCCATACAGAGCGGACAAAGCATCTTCTGCACTCATTGTCGTGGTGGTCTCGTCTGCCATAATTATTCTTGGGTTTCCTGGTTGAAAAGGGTTCTCCCTCTTCTACTATTTCCTTTTGCAAATAGCGTGCCAACTTTAGCTCATTTTCAAAAACAACTCTCTATCAAAATAATAGAAATTTTCCCCACTAGTTTCACATTCCACAAATCAACAAAATTGTAAAAAATGAAACCCATATTTACAATTTTGTTATACATTTTTGTAAAATCATACTGAAAAAGCGAAAGAAACGCCGCAGAGGAAACCCACTGCGGCGAAAAGAAAAATCCCCGATAAGGGAAAAACCGGGCACGGACGCATCAGCGTCGGAGACCGAGGCGAGCCAGGAGGCTGGCATAGAGTTCCGGGGCGGTCCTCTTCGCGTAATCCAGCAGCTTGCGCCGTTTTGCGACCATCATGAGCAGACCACGCCGGGAAGCATGGTCATGCTTGTGCTCGGTGAGGTGCTCGGTAAGATGGGCAATGCGCTTAGTAAGCACAGCTACCTGGAAACCGGTAGAGCCGGTATCCTTCTCATTAATTTTGAACTCGTCAACGTTGATATCACTCATAGTTACAGGTTGTTACAGGTTGTTCCAGCGAAAAGAGCCAGATAGACCCTCGAAAAGCAGGGGCATTATACACCGCCGCCCGGTGAATGCAAGAGAAATTTACGCATTTGAAAGAAAAATACGAACCGCTGTCCTGGGAAGAAATACAACGGACAGCAGAAAAGCGGCATGGATTTGCAGCCACAGCGTCATAAACCGCTCGACACGGTCATTCCCGTAAATTTGCAGACTTTCCCTCGTTACGGGCGTTGCTCAAATTGAACACACAGGACAAACGCATTTGAAATACATTTGCCCATGTACCATGTATTGATAATGTGCGCGTTGCGCATTTTTTCGAATAATGAACCTTTCCTGACACAAAACCGCGCCGCTTCAGAAATTTGCCTTGTTCTTGCTTCGCAACCCCGCGAGCAAAGCTCGCCAAATTCCTTACATGGTACACGGTACATCGGTACATGGTACACTATTAATCGGAGGTGGTATAATCTGAAGAGTTGAGAGGGAAAT